>JBGQGT010000080.1:0-8548 GCA_041497595.1 Gammaproteobacteria bacterium | reverse complement strand
GGCGATCACGCTCCGTGTCGACTTGAACCGGGTCACAATCGATCTGCCGCTTCCCCGTCCTCGAGTCCGGCCGGAATCGAGGACACTACAAACATACACGTACAAAACGAACATACAAGGACACAGAGCCACCTCACCCCGCCCCTCTCCACAAGCGCAGAGGGAGGAAAGGTCAAGATGCGAAGAGGGTGGCGAAAAGCAAGACTCAATACAACCGCTACCGAGGCAGATTCTCACTGATCACGCGCTCGATGGCCGCACGCGTGGCGTCCACTACGACCGGCTTGGTGCTCTGAGCGATCGCGCTGTCGGGATCTTTCAGTCCGTGGCCGGTCAGCGTGCACACAATTGTCGTGCCTTCGCCGATCACACCGAGTTCCAGGTCCTTCAGCACACCGGCGACCGAAGCCCCCGAGGCCGGCTCGCAGAAAATTCCTTCTGTATCGGCCAGGAGTTTCTGCGCCCGCAGGATCTCTTCGTCGGTGCATTCGTTGAACCAGCCGCCGGATTCGCTCTTTGCCGCCCACGCGAGTTTCCACGATACCGGGTGGCCGATGCGGATTGCGGTGGCAACGGTCTCGGGCTCATCTACCATCGCACCGCGCAGAAACGGCGCGGCGCCCGCGGCCTGGTAGCCGAGCATGATCGGCCGTTGCGTGGCAATGGGCTTGGCCAGGTACTTGCAATCGCCGTCGCAGTGCGAGCAACTCGCGGTGTTCTTGCCCACCGCCTCGCTGTAGCCCATCCAGTGCGCCGAGATGTTGCCGGCGTTGCCGACCGGCAGCGCGTGATAATCCGGCGCGTCGCCGAGCGCCTCGATCACCTCGAAGGCGACGGTTTTCTGGCCCTGCAAGCGGAACGGATTGATCGAGTTCACGATGTTCACCGGCATGCTCTGCGCGACTTCCTGCACCAGCCGCATGCCGTCGTCGAAATTGCCGCGGATCTGGATGACCACAGATCCATGCATCATCGCCTGCGAGAGCTTTCCGAGCGCGATCTTGCCTTCCGGGATCAATACGTAGCAGGTGATGCTTGCGCGAGCGGCATAGGCAGCGGCAGCTGCCGAGGTATTGCCGGTGGAAGCGCAAATAATCGCCCGCGCACCCGCTTCGACCGCTTTCGTCACGGCCATGGTCATGCCGCGGTCCTTGAACGAGCCGGTCGGATTCAGCCCCTCGAACTTGCAGAAGATGCGCACGTCCTTCCTGATGATCTTCGGCAGATTGACCAGTTCGATCAACGGCGTGTTGCCTTCGTTGAGCGTTATGACCGGCGTGTTCGGCCCGATCGGGAGGCGGTCGCGGTAGCGGTTGATGAGGCCGGTGTAGTGGTTTGCCATGGTCATATTGAGTTTTTTGAACCGCCAAGACGCCAAGAGCGCCAAGAAAACCCGGAATCTCCCCAAAAAAAGCACAAGCGCTCGAAGCGAGAGTACCTGAGTAGATGTTCTTTGAGCTATCAGGTCTCTTTAGTCTCGTTCTTCCTTGGCGCTCTTGGCGGTCTATTGTCGTTTAGTTCCTGCCGAGGTGTTCGAGGCGGATGCGGGTGACCTTGCCGGACACCACCGGCAGCGACTCGATGCGCTTGATCGCGGAGTTGACGTTTTTCTCCTGCGTCAGGTGGGTCAGCATGATGATGTCCACCTGCTCCTCGCCCTCGCTCGGTTCCTTCTGCACCATCGCATCTATCGAGATTGACATGTCGGCGAGGATGCGGGTAATGTCGGCGAGCACGCCGGGGCGATCCAGCACCCGCAGCCGCAGGTAGTACGAGGTCTCGACTTCCTCCATCGCCAGGATCGGCGTATCGGACATCCGGTCCGGCTGGAAGGCCAGATGCGGTACCCGGTGCTCCGGATCGGCGGTATGCATCCGGGTCACGTCCACCAGATCGGCCACCACCGCGGAGGCGGTCGGCTCGGCGCCGGCGCCGGCGCCGTAATACAGCGTGGCCCCGGCCGCGTCTCCCTTCACCAGGATGGCGTTCATGACCCCTTCCACGTTGGCGATCAGCCGCCGCGACGGGATCAGCGTCGGATGCACCCGCAATTCGATTCCGGCCGACGTGCGCCGGGTGATGCCGAGCAGCTTGATCCGGTAGCCGAGTTCCTCGGCGTAGCGGATGTCCTCCTTGGTAAGTTTGGAAATGCCCTCGGTATAGGCCTTGTCGAACTGCATCGGGATGCCGTAGGCGATCGCCGCCATGATGGTGAGCTTGTGCGCGGCATCCACGCCCTCGACGTCGAACGTCGGATCGGCTTCCGCATAGCCCAGGCGCTGCGCCTCAGCCAGCACGTCTTTGAAGCTCGAACCCTTCTCGCGCATCTCCGACAGAATGAAGTTCGAGGTCCCGTTGATGATTCCGGCTATCCACTCGATGCGGTTGGCGGTCAGGCCTTCGCGCAGCGCCTTGATGATCGGCACACCGCCGGCAACCGCCGCTTCGAAGGCGACCATGACCCCTTTCTTTTGCGCGGCAAGGAAAATCTCGTTGCCGTGTGTAGCCAGCAAGGCCTTGTTGGCGGTTACCACATGCTTGCCGTTGTCGATCGCCGCCAGAATCAGGTCCTTCGCGACTTTGGTGCCGCCGATCAATTCGATCACGATGTCGATTTCGGGGTTGCGTACCACCTTGTATGCGTCATCGGTAATCTCGGCGGCATCGCCAACCAGCTTGCGCGCCCTGCCAAGGTCCTTGTCGGCGACCATCTTGATGACGATGCCGCGGCCGGCCCGCCGGATGATCTCTTCCTGGTTGCGGCGAAGCACGGCGAAAGTTCCACCACCCACGGTGCCGATGCCGAGCAGACCCACGTGTATCGGTTTCATTGAAAATCTTTTCTGAAAGAAAATGAGGTGATAAAGAATCCCTCGCGGAAATAAAAACGGTGCGCGCGGGTGCGATGCGTCCCCGATTCCAGATCCAGTCCCTTGCAGCCGCGTTCGCGGGCGGCCTGTTGCAGATACGCCATCAGCGCCCGCCCGACTCCGGAGGAACGCCCGCTTTCATCAGTCACCAGATCATCGACGTAGAACCGGCGGCCGGCATGGGTGTTTTCAAACTCACGGTAGACCGCCACGCCGACCACTTTCTTGTTTCTCACCGCGACACACATCTCACCCCCGTCGCGAAAAATCCGCTGCATCTTGGCGGGATAATCGGCAGGCAATTGCGGACGCAACTGCCGATGCACGGCCTCGGCGCCGGCAAGCCACTCGCGCTCCAGCACTTCGCCATTCTTCCCGGTGATCTGCACGATGCGCAACGTGTCGGCTGCCATGATCAATCTCTGCACAAAAAGATCGGGCGACGCGCGCCCGATCGAATCGGAAACCTGAAAAATCCGGCGCGCCGTGTTAATGTCAAGCTGCCTCGGCGCGCAGGCCTATGCGGAAACGAGGCGCGGGCCCGGTACCAGCAATCCGTCGCGACGGAACATTTCCTTGATCCCCCGCACGGCTTGGCGGGTGCGCGCTTCGTTCTCGATCAGGGCGAAGCGTACGTGACCGTCACCGTACTCCCCGAAGCCGATGCCGGGGGAAACCGCCACCTTGGCGTCCGCCAGCAGTTTCTTGGCAAACTCCAGCGATCCCATCTCTTTGTAAGGCGCCGGAATCTCGGCCCAGATGTACATCGTCGCTTTCGGCACCTGCACCATCCACCCGGCTTCATGCAAACCCCGCGCGAGCACGTCGCGGCGCTTCTGATATTTCTCGCAGATCTCGCGCACGCAGTCCTGCGGGCCTTCGAGCGCGGCGATGGATGCCACCTGGATGGGCGTGAAGCTGCCGTAGTCATGGTAGCTCTTGAGGCGCGCCAGCGCGGACACCAGTTCCCTGTTGCCGACCATGAAGCCGACCCGCCAGCCGGCCATGTTGTAGCTCTTGCTCATGGTGAAGAATTCGACCGCGACATCGCGGGCGCCGGGCACCTGCATGATCGATGGCGCCTTCCAGCCGTCGAAGCAGATGTCGGCGTAGGCAAGATCGTGCACCACCAGGATGCCGTAATCCTTCGCCAGCGCCACGACGCGCTCGAAGAAATCAAGCTCCACGCATTGCGCGGTCGGGTTGCTCGGGAAACCCAGGATCATCATCTTCGGTTTGGGGATGGATTCCCGGATCGCCCGCTGCAGCTCCTGGATGAAATCGATCCCCGGCGTCATGCGCACCGAGCGGATGTCCGCGCCGGCGATCACCGCACCGTAAATATGAATCGGGTAGCTCGGATTCGGCACCAGCACGGTATCCCCGTGATCCAAGGTGGCGAGCATCAGATGCGCGAGCCCTTCCTTCGAGCCAATCGTGACGATGGCCTCGGAATCCGGATCCAGCGTCACGCCAAAGCGGGACTGGTACCAGTTGCAGATCGCGCGGCGCAACCGCGGAATGCCCTTGGAGACCGAGTAGCCGTGGGTATCGATGCGCTGCGACGCCTCCACCAGCTTGTCCACGATGTGCCTGGGCGTCACCCCGTCCGGGTTGCCCATGCTCATGTCGATGATGTCCTCGCCGCGGCTCCGTGCCGCCGCCTTCAACTCGGCGGTGATGTTGAAGACGTAGGGAGGCAGCCGTCGTATGCGGGGAAAATCTTTCATGGGCATGGGTTCGGACCGGCGCTGCCGTCGGCTCGTAACCGACTGTTGGAGCGATGGAAGTTGGGACGATTGAAAAGTTATAATCCTACCGGATCAGCCGCATCGCAGCAAAGAACCTCCGCGCCTTGAAACTTCACCTCGCCAGAAGCGACAACCAGAATGCCTTCACCGGTTACGGTGAGGGCTACGTATTGGTGAACGCGGTGCGCTACGATCGCAGTCTCGTGGTCCTGCCCGATCGGCCGGTCGAGACTTGGGATGTTGCAGGAGTGGATACACTGCGGGAAGAGGATCTGGAGTTTCTGGCTGGCCTGGGCGCGGAAATAGTGCTTGTCGGCACTGGAGATAGCCTGCGTTTCCTCCACCCCCGACTACTGCAAAGCTTGGCGCGGGCTCGCGTCGGCGTCGAAGTCATGGACAACCGGGCCGCCTGCCGGACTTACAACATCCTGATGGCCGAAGGCCGGAAAGTGGCCGCGGCTCTGATTTTTTAAGTCTGGAGCGCTTCAATCCGGCTCTTGCAGAAGGACAACGGCGCCGCAGGCGCTTTGGATTCTTCATAACCGGGCCAAGGCACGCAAGTGCACGGCCACACTTCGTGCCAGTGCATCCAGTTCATATCCCCCCTCAAGCGTCGAGACGATCCGCCCCCCGCAGAGTCCATCTGCAATCGCCACCAATCGTTCGGTCACCCAGGCGTAGTCGGCTTCCACCAAACTCAGCGAGGCCATGTCGTCATCGCGATGCGCATCGAAGCCCGCCGACACGAAGACCATCTGGGGCTGGAAACGTTCCAGCGCCGGCACCCAGAATTTCTCAACCGCTTCCCGGAACTGGACCCCGCTGCTGTAAGCTGCCAGCGGAATGTTCACCATCCGTTCCGAGCGCCCCTCCACCCCGCTGTAAGGATAGAACGGATGCTGGAAAGTAGAGACCATCATCACCCGGGGTTCATCGCGAAAGATATCCTCGGTACCGTTGCCGTGGTGCACGTCGAAGTCCACGATCGCCACGCGCTCCAGACCGTGCTTTCCCAGCGCATGGGCGGCGCCCATCGCGACGTTGTTGAAAAAGCAGAATCCCATCGCGCGCGCGCGTTCGGCATGATGCCCCGGTGGGCGCACGTTGCAGAAGGCGTTCTCGACCTCACCGCTCATCACCATGTCGGTCGCCTTGACCGCCGCCCCCGCCGCCAGCAAGGCGGCATGATGTGAGTGGGGATTCATCGCGGTATCGGGATCGAGGTGGATCAGTCCGCGCTCCGGAACGCTGGCCTCGATGGCATCCAGATAGGCAGCATCGTGTACTCGCATCAGTTGCGCGCGTGTAGCGAGCGGTGCGTCGACTTCGACCAAGTGCTCCAGAATCCCGGTCGCCAGCAGGTAATCTTCTATCGCGGTCAGGCGCGCCGGACACTCGGGGTGATGGGAACCCATGTCGTGCAGCATGCAGTCTCGGTGATGAACAAGGGCAGTTGGCATAAGGCGGCGAGCGGTGAGGGGAACCGGATCCTCGCTGCATCTTATTCAGGGCCACCGCGCTTGTCCATGATGCGCGATTTGCCCGCAAGCGAACTTGGGCTAATCTTCATGGATGAACCCGCTCCCGTCCGCACGTGGCTGATAAGCTTCCCTACCCTGTTGAACTGGTGCAGAGCTGGACGTTGCGCGACGGCACCCGTATCGTCATTCGTCCGATTCGGCCGGAGGATCGCCAGATCGAGAAGGACTTTGTGCGCCACCTTTCCGACGAATCGCGCTATTTTCGTTTTTTCAATGCTGTTCGGGATCTCAGCGAAACGGCGCTCACCCGCTTCACGCAGGTCGACTACGACAGGGAGATGGCGCTGATCGCGGTCATCAGCGAGAACGGCCGCGAAACGGAAATCGGCGTCGCCCGTTACTCGATCAACCCGGACGGCAGGAGCTGCGAGTTCGCAATCGCCGTTGCCGATGCCTGGCAGCGCAAAGGCATAGGCTCGAAACTGATGCACAGCCTGATGGACGCCGCCCGCAGCCGAGGGCTGCAATCCATGGAAGGCTGGGTCCTGTCAGGCAACGCCAGGATGCTGGCCCTGATGGATGGGCTTGGTTTCGCCATCGACGCGAACGCAGGCGATTCGTCGCTGCGGCATATGGTCAAGAATCTGGCGACGCGCGACATTCCGGCCGGAACGGCCGCGAACCGGGAAACAACCTGAGGTAAACTAGGATTTCCGGGAACTCCGGACCGGCCGTACTTTGCCATGCGAGCATGGCTTCGTCGAATCCGCATCCAGAAACCCATCCCAAACGCATGCCCAATCCGCTCGATCCCGTCGTCGTTCAGGTCGGCCGCATCATCCTCGGCAAGGAACACCAGATCCGCCTCACGCTTGCCTGCCTGCTGGCACGCGGGCATCTGCTGATCGAGGACTTGCCCGGGGTGGGCAAGACCACACTTGCGCACGCGCTGGCCAAGACCCTGGGCCTCGATTTCCAGCGCATCCAGTTCACCAGCGATCTTTTGCCCGCAGACATCCTCGGCGTATCGGTGTTCGACCGCGAAAGCTCGACCTTCAAGTTCCATCCCGGCCCGGTATTCTCGCAGGTGATCCTCGCCGACGAGATCAACCGCGCCACGCCGAAAGCACAAAGCGCCCTGCTGGAGGCGATGGAAGAGCATCAGGTCACCACCGACGGCCAGACCCGGCCGCTGCCCGAACCGTTTTTCGTGATCGCCACCCAGAACCCTTCGCACCAGGTTGGCACCTTCCCCTTGCCGGAATCGCAGCTTGACCGTTTTCTGATGCGCATTCATCTGGGATATCCGGACAGCGCGGCCGAGCGCACGCTGCTGGAAGGACGCGAGCGCCGCGCCATGATTTCCGACCTGGCGCCGGCGTTCACAGTGTCGGAACTGCTCACATTGCAGAAAAAAGTGCGCGACATCCTCACTGCGCCGGCGCTGCTGGATTACGTACAGGCGCTGATCGCCTATACCCGCCAGTCCCCCGATTTCGTCAACGGCCTGTCGCCGCGCGCGGGGTTGTTCTTGCTGAACGCCGCCCGTGCCTGGGCATTCATGGACGGACGCCGCGAAGTCATTCCGGAAGACGTGCAGACGGTGCTGCCGAGCGTGGCCGGTCACCGGCTCTACCCGGTCAACGGTTACGCCTCGCTGGGCAGCACCCAACTCGCCGAGCGGCTGATCGCGGAAGTGGCTATTCCGTGAGGCGCGAGGCGTGAGGCGTAGCAAACCCGCTGCAGGCACCTTGTTCGGGGCATTGCCCATCGCCTCACGCCTTACGCCCCACACCACTCGCCTTCCGATACGCGACAGGATCGGCGACTGGATATTCCCGCCCAGGGGTCCGGAAGCGGGGCCGGTGGTACTCGGCCAACGGCGCGTCTACATTCTGCCGACCAGCGCCGGACTCATGTTTGCCGTCACCCTGGTGTTGTTGCTGATCGGCTCGATCAATTACAACCTGAGCCTCGGATACATTCTCACCTTCCTGCTCGCCGGCATCGGCGTGGTGTCGATCCTGCATACCTGGCGCAACCTGGCGCGGATCGCGCTGCGCCCCGCCAAGACGCGGCCGGTCTTCGCCGGAGATTCCGCCCGCTTTCATATCTTGGTCGAGAATCCGGGCGCGCATCAGCGGCTGAGCCTGGCGATCCAGCTGGCCGGCCAGAGCGCCGCGTACTTCGACGTGGCGCCGCGTGTTGCGCAGGACGTGGAAGCAGGGATGCCCGCCGCAAGACGCGGCGTGTTGCGGCCCGGGCGTTTTCGCATTTTCACGGTCTATCCGGTCGGCCTGTTCTATGCATGGGCCAACGTCGAACTCGACTTGCACTGCCTGGTGTACGCGCGCCCCGAACCCGGCCATGTTCCGCTGCCGCCGGCGCAGGCGGCCAGCGGGCAAGGCGGAGCCAGCGGAGCCGGCGAAGAGGATTTTGCCGGCCT
>JBGQGT010000079.1:0-8602 GCA_041497595.1 Gammaproteobacteria bacterium | reverse complement strand
GTGAATGTCGTGAATGTCGTGAATGTCGTAACTCGTAAGACCGAAGCGCGACAGTAGTTTGAACATGGCCGGAAACTTGTGGCTGTAGTGAATCTCTGCAAGCCCGCTTTCGCTACATTCACGACATTCACGATATTCACGACGAAAGGGTTTACTTGAGCTGGATTACCGGAGTCGGGCTGACGCCTTACGGCAAGCATCCCGGACGCGGCACGCTCGATCTGATGAGCGATGCGGCTTCGGTGGCGCTGGCCGATGCGCAGCTCGAACGCGCAGACGTGGACGGCCTGGTGTGTGGGTACTCGACCACGATGCCGCACCTGATGCTCGCTACGGTGTTTGCAGAGCACTTCGGACTGAAGCCCGCGTATGCCCACGCCATTCAGGTCGGCGGCGCAACCGGTTTCGCCATGGCGATGCTGGCGCATCACCTGATTGAATCCGGCGTGGCCAGGAACATCCTCGTGGTGGCAGGCGAGAACCGGCTTACCGGCCAGAGCCGCGACTCGGCGATCCAGACGCTGGCGCAGGTCGGCCACGCGGCGTACGAAGTGCCGCTCGGCGCGACCATTCCGGCGTACTACGGCCTGGTGGCATCGCGCTACATGCACGAGCACGGCCACGGCGAAGCCGACCTGGCGGAACTTGCAGTGTTGATGCGCCGGCACGCCAGCCTGCATCCGGGCGCGCAGTTCCGCGAGCCGATCACAGTCGAGACGGTATTGGCTTCCAAGCCGATCGCCTCCCCGTTGAAGTTGCTCGATTGCTGTCCCGTCTCCGACGGCGGCGCGGCCTTCGTGGTGAGCCGCAACCGCAGCAATGATTTCGCGGTGCGCATCATCGGCACCGGCCAGGCGCATACCCATCAGCACATCAGCGCCGCGGCGAGCCTGACACAGTTCGGCGCCGCGCCTTCGGCTGCCAGGGCGCGGCAAGCGGCCGGCGTCGCGATCGGAGACATCGATTACGCCGCGATTTACGACAGCTTCACCATCACGCTCACCATCCTGCTCGAGGAACTCGGCCTGGCCCCGCGTGGCGCGGCGGGCAGGCTTGCGGCCGAGGGACATTTCAACCACGACGGAAAACTACCGCTCAATACGCACGGCGGGCTGCTCTCCTACGGTCACTGCGGGGTGGGCGGCGCGATGGCGCACCTGGTGGAAACCCATTTGCAGCTCACCGACCGGGCCGGGACGCGTCAGGCGAGAAACGCCCGCCGCGCGCTGCTGCACGGCGACGGTGGAGTACTGTCCTCGCATGTTTCCCTTGTCATCGAGAGGGCGGCGTGACCACAGTGATCGCAGACTGGACCCGCGGCGGGGCAGGAATCGCCTATCAGGCCTGCGCTTCCTGCAAGGCGGTATGGTATTTCCAGCGCGGGTTCTGTCCCGCCTGCGGCGACGGCAATCCCGTGACCCGGCAGGCTTCGGGGGTGGGAACCGTGCATGCGCGCACCAGCGTCGCGCGTGCGCCGACCGAGGAATTTCGCACACGCGCGCCTTACCTGATCGTGCTGGTGGATGCCGACGAAGGATTTCGTCTTATGGCGCACGGCGACCCGACCCTCGGGATCGGCGACCGGGTGTGGGCGCGGTTCGTCGATCTGGCCGACAAGAAGATTCCCTATTTCGAGAGGGTCTAGATAGCCGGCCGATGGCCGGCACTAAGAGCGTTGACGCAGAGGTCGCAGAGAAGAAACGAGAGGTCGCAGAGCAAAGCTAGTTGGTTATTTCCCACTTTTTCCGCATCGCCAGGAGTTCTTACGTGGTTTGGTCGATCGATTTCACCGTTCATGGTCAGTCATCCGATCAGCTCGCTTGGGTTTTTCTCTGCGCCCTCTGCGTACCCCTCAAGGGGGTATTGAAATGAATTCTCTGCGCCTTAAGGTGAAACACCTACGGCCGGAGCTGCGGCGTTGGGTTGAGGCCTTCGGACTGGTACGCACCTGAATTTCTAAGGGATAGAAAATGACCGATGCCGCTCGCGCAGCATTGCGCACTGTGCTCGATCCGAAATCCGTCGCCATCGTCGGAGCTTCGGAAAACCCGAACAAATTGGGCGGACGCCCGCTGCTTTACCTGTCCCGCTACGGTTACAAGGGCAGGGTCTATCCGATCAATCCGAAGCGGTCCGAGACTCAGGGCTACAAGGCCTATCCGTCGCTCACGGATCTGCCCGAGGCGCCGGAAGTCGCGATCGTGGTGGTGCCGGGCGATGCCGCCGTGGAGGCGGTCGAGCAGTGCGCGCAACTGGGCGTGAGAGTGGCGATCGTCATGACTTCCGGTTTCGGCGAGACCGACGCCGGGGCCGGCAAGGCCAAGGAACGGCACATGCGCGAAGTCGCGCGCGCTCGCGGCATGCGCGTGATCGGGCCGAATTGCCAGGGGCTGGCCAACTTCGGCAGCGGCGCGATCCTGTCGTTTTCCACCATGTACATCGAGGCGCCGCCCCAGGACGGGCCGGTAGGCATCGTCAGCCAGTCGGGAGCGATGAGCGTGGTGCCTTACGGCCTGCTGCGCGAACGCGGCATCGGCGTGCGCCATTCGCACGCCACCGGCAACGACTGCGACGTCACCGTCGCCGAACTGGCGTCGGTGGTGGCGGAAGATCCGGACCTGAAGCTGCTGCTGCTCTATCTCGAGGGCATCAGCGACCCGGAGCATCTCGCCGAGACCGCGCGCATTGCCCGCGAGCGCGACCTGCCGGTGATCGCGCTGAAGAGCGGGCGCACGGCGGCAGGACAGGAAGCGGCACGCTCGCACACCGGCGCGCTCGCCAACGAGGACCGCCTGGTGGACGCCTTCCTGGCGAAGCACGGCATCTGGCGCGCCCGCGACACCGCGGAACTGGTCGGCAGCGTCGAGATGTATCTGAAAGGCTGGAAGCCGAAGGGGCGCAGGCTGGTGGCGATCAGCAACTCCGGTGCGGTGTGCGTGATGGCGGCGGATGCCGCCACCGCGGTCGGCATGCCGATGGCGAAGCTCGCCGACCAGACCCGCGCGGAACTGGCGAAGATCCTGCCCGGCTTTGCCACCACCACCAATCCGATCGACATCACCGCGGCGCTGCTGACCAACAGCAGGCTGTTCTCGGACATCCTGCCGGTGCTGGCGCACGACCCGGCCGCCGACGCCTTCCTGATCGGCATCCCGGTGGCGGGGCAGGGCTACGACGTGGCTGCCTTCGCCCGCGATTCGGCGGAATTTGCCCGTGTCACCGGCAAGCCGCTGGTGGCGGCGGTTCCGCAGGCGAGCATCGCGGCGAGATTCAGGGAACAGGGCGTGCCGGTTTTCACCACCGAAGCCGAGGCGGTCGCCGCGCTCAACCAGTTCCTGTCGCATCTCGAGCTGATGCACGACGCTCGCGAACGCGGTGCCGCGGCCGCACGCGTGACTCATCCGGCTACGGGGGGAAGCCTGCTCAACGAGGCGGACAGCCTGGCACTGGTGGCGCGTGCCGGCGTTGCGGTGGTCGGGCACCGCCTGTGCAAATCGGCGGACGAAGCGGCGGCGGCTTTGGCCGAGCTGGGCGCTCCAGTGGCTGTGAAAGGCTGTTCATCCGACGTGGTGCACAAATCCGAGCTGGGGCTGGTGCGGCTTGGTCTCGATGACGAGCAGGCGGTGCGCGCGGCCCACCTGGACATGGAACGCGCGCTGCGCGGGCAGGGCGCGCGTTTCGACGGTGCAATCGTGGCGAAGATGGCGAGTGGCCGAAGGGAGATGATGATCGGTGCGCGCATGGATCCGGTGTTCGGTCCGGTGGTGCTGGTCGGCGACGGCGGCAAGTACGTCGAAGCGATGCCCGATGTGCAGGTGTTGCTGTCGCCATTCAACGACAGCGAAGTGAAGGCGGCACTCGCCAGGCTCCGAATAGCGCCGCTGCTGACGGGCGTGCGCGGCGAGCCCGCGCTGGATGTGGACGCGTTCTGCACGACGGTTCTGGCCGTTTGCCGGCTGATGATGAACCCCGAATCGAGGGTGTCGAACCTCGATCTCAATCCGGTGCTGGTCGGCGCAAAGGGGGAGGGATGTGTCGCGCTGGATGCAGTCGTATACGCGACTGTGACGAGTGACGGGTGACGAGTGACAAGAAATGGCGTGAATGGTGAATGAGTGAATGAGTGACGGGTAAAGGTCGTGCCGAATGGCGGCAACTCATTGCTTGTCACCTGTCACTCGTCACTTGTCACCGCATTTACCAGCTTCCGCTCGCGCCGCCGCCGCCCGACCTTCCGCCTCCGCCGGAGAAACCGCCGCCGCTGGAGAAACCACCCGAGCTGCCGCCGCCGGGGCGGATGACCATGCCGCCGATTTCGGCGTAGCCCTTGTGCTTGAGGTCCTCGCGCGCCTTGCGATACCAGGCCTGGCGGGAAACGAAGACCTTGGTGAGCGGATAGAGCGCGGCGTAGGTGCCGAGAATCTTGAGCGCGGCGCCGCTGCCGAATATGAACATCGGGAACATGGACCAGAACGGGATCAGGAAGAAATACAGGAACCAGCCCATTGCGCCCGGCGTGACCAGGCCGATGAAGGTAAACAGCCCGATGATGCCGAACACGAAAGCGCCGATCAGGATGCGCGCGGCCAGCGGCACGTCCGGCGCGCGCACCTGGAAACCGGACATTTTCCCCTCGGGCGCCAACCAGTCGGCGTCGGCTCCGGCCGAGCGCCTTCCCTCGAGAATCTGGATCACTGCGGTGACCCCGGCCTCGATGCCGACGTCGTAGTTGCCCTCGCGGAAGCGCGGGGTCATCAGGTCGCCGATGATGCGGCTGGCGGTGGCGTCGGTGAGCGTGCCCTCGAGTCCGTAGCCGACCTCTAATCGGACGCGCCGCTCCTGCGGCACCACCAGGATCAACACGCCGTTGTCCTTGGCGCGGCTGCCGAGCTTCCACTCCTCGAACACCCGCACCGCATAGTCCTCGACGCTTTCCCCGCCCAGGGTCGGGACGGTGAGCACGACGATCTGATTTCCGCTGGCGCGCTCGTGGGCCTGCAGCATGGCGGCGAGGCGTTCGCGCGCCTGCGTTGAAAGGATCCCGGCCTGGTCCACCACGCGGCCGGAAAGATAGGGAATCGCTGCATCCTGCGCTGCCACCGGAGCGGCGAGCCAGCACAGAGCGACCAGTGCGCACGCGATGCGGTTCATCGCTCCCCCTTCAACTGCAGCACCGCGTTCGGCAGCTCGTCCGCGGCGCTTTCGTCGACGCGGTAGCCGCGCTCCAGGAGCAGCGCTTCCAGCCCTTCCAACCCGGCGTGCAGTGCTCCTGCGACATTGCCGCGACCGAGCACCAGCGTCATCCGGTCGGTCAGTCGTTGCCAGTCGTCGTGGTCGATCCGCGCCTCGAACCCGTCGTCGGCAAGAATGACGACCTTGCGCTCAAACAGGCTCACCAGCACCAGAATGCCGATGCGGCCCCGGGTGCGGTCGAGTCCGCGGTCGAAGAACAGCGCCTTGGCGTACTGGGTGACTTCGAGGTCGCGGCGCCGTCTGTCCGTGAACAGTCGCGCAACCGGTTCGAGCAGCACGGCGAGAAGCGCCAGCACCGCCCCGCTGCCGAGGATGACAACGGCGTGCTTGAGCGCGGACTCCCCGGCCTCCCAGTCGTAGGCGATAAGCGACCGGGCCGTGGAATAGAGCGCCGCCACGGCGGCGCCGAGTGCAAACGCCTTCCACGGCGCCTCCGGGTAGGAATCGGATTTCCCGATCACTGCGGCCACCGCCTGGGCGCCGGTTCGGGTTTCGAGCCCGGCGACTCGGGCGGACAGCAGGCTCTGTTCCTCTTCGGTAAGGCGCATCGGATATGTCTGCGGGATGGGTGCTGACAGCCGTATTGTGAACGCCCGGGAGGCATTTCTGGAAGCGGTTTGCGGCCGATGCAAGCTGGCGGAAGACCGCATTCAGGACGAAACGGGCCATGAAAAAATGCGATTCGCCGGCGCTTCCCCTATGAAAAACGTGCATTCAGCGATTGACAACGCAGCAACCACTCGGCATTCTCTGCTCGCCGTGCCTTTGCTTCTGGCAAGGCAATTGAGATTGAGACATGACCAAACCCTAGACTGGAGGCATCACAATGGCCACAAAGAAGAAGACTACCAAGAAGTCCGCGAAGAAGTCCAAGAAAGCGGCACCGAAGAAAGCCAGGAAGACTGCGAAGAAATCGGCCCCGAGGAAGGCTGCGAAGAAGAAGAGCGGCGCCAAGCGCAAGCCCAACGCGGCTTTCATGAAGCCGATGACGCCCACCGCGGCGCTCGCTGCAGTGATCGGCAGTTCCCCCATGCCGCGCACCGAGGTTACCAAGAAACTGTGGGCCTACATCAAGAGGAACGGCCTGCAGGACAGCAAGAACCGGCGCAACATCAACGCCGACGACAAGCTGCAGGATGTTTTCGGCGGCAAGAAGCAGGTTTCGATGTTCGAGATGACCAAACTGGTCTCACGGCACCTCAAGTAAGCTTCTCCTGCTGAACTCGGCCGCTCGGGCCGGCTGATGCCGGTCCGGGCAGTCGGGCAACCTGCTGCTGCCGCAGCTGCGGTTTTCACCAGCCTTGCCTCGATCCCACGAGGTGAGGGGGTTTCTGCGCTTCCTCGCGCGATAGGTTGGATTTCATGAGCTGCAGGCGCGCTTGTGCCCGTGCCACCCGACCGAGCGCGCCGCATTGGCGCACAGCGCGATATGACGGGAGGCGCCATGTTCGCGTGGATCAGGGAACTCACCGGGCAGGAGCGGAAAACGCTGATCGCCACCTACGGCGGCTGGTCGGTGGACGCTTTCGATTTCATGATCTACACCTTCGTCATACCCACGCTGATCGCGGCCTGGGGAATGACCAAGGGCCAGGCGGGAATGATCGCCACCTCGGCGTTGCTGATGTCCGCGCTCGGCGGCTGGATAGCCGGCGCGCTGTCCGATCGATTCGGGCGGGTGCGCATGCTGCAGTTCACCATCGCCTGGTTCGCCTTCTTCACCTTCCTGTGCGGCTTCACCGAATCGTTTACCGAATTGCTGATCGTGCGCAGCCTGCAGGGCCTGGGCTTCGGCGGCGAGTGGGCGGTCGGCTCCGTCATGATCGGTGAGATCATCCGCGCCCAGCATCGCGGCAAGGCCGTGGGCACGGTGCAAAGCGGCTGGGCTGTCGGCTGGGGCGCCGCGGCGGTACTGTTCACGGTGTTCTTTACGCTGCTGCCGGAGGATCTGGCCTGGCGGGCGCTATTCTGGGTCGGGCTGGCGCCGGCATTGCTGATCCTCTACATCCGCCGCCACGTCAAGGATCCGCAAGTGTTCAGCGCCACGCGCGAGCAAGCCGCACGGCAGGGCGCGAGCTTTCTCGAGATTTTTTCGCCGCGGTTGCTGCGCACCACGCTGCTCACCAGCCTGATGGCCGCCGGCATGCAGGGCGGCTACTACGCGGTGACCACCTGGCTGCCGACCTACCTGAAGACCGTGCGCGGCTTGTCGGTGATCAATACCGGCGCCTATCTGGTGGTGATCATCGCCGGCGCGCTGGCCGGTTACCTGGTGGCGGCGTGGCTGTCCGACCGCATCGGCAGGCGCAACACTTTTTTCCTGTTCGCGCTGTGCTCGGCGCTCATCGCGGTGATCTACACGCTCATCCCGATCAGCGACGCGACGATGCTGGTGCTCGGGTTTCCACTCGGGTTCTTCGTGTCGGGCAATTTCAGCGGCGTCGGCGCTTTTTTCACCGAGCTGTTTCCCAGCCGGGTGCGCGGCTCGGGCCAGGGCTTCGCCTACAACTTCGGCCGCGGCATCGGCGCGCTTTTTCCGGCGCTGGTCGGGTTCATGAGCGCGACCATGCCGCTGGGCGCGGCGATCGGCCTGTTCGCCGGCATCGCCTACGTGGTGGTGATCATCGCGGTGGCGCTGCTGCCCGAGACCCGCGGCAAGCAACTCGCCGTCTACGACTAACCAAAGCATAAAGATCTTTCACCGCAGAGGCGCAGAGGAAACGCAGAGAAAATCAAAATATGCAAGGTGAGAAACTCGACGGAATTGCATCCTGCGTTGGCAATTGCCGCCCATTGTCTCTGGCACTCGAATCCAAGTAACGATTCTTCTTGTTTTCCTTTGCGTTTCCTCTGCGCCTTTGCGCGTCTGCGGTTAATGGGTTTGGTTTGTCCTTACAGCGAGGCGAGGAAGGCGAGCAGGGCATCGCGATTGGCGTTCGACATGGCGCGGAAGGCATCGCGCGAGACCGGATGAAGCCCATTACGTCATCGGTCGCCGGGCCGTTGGCAAGCGCCGGTGCAGGCTAGGGAAGCTCTGCATAAGTCCGGCATGCGCGACCGAGGCGATTCGGGTCGAGGGCAAGACGGCGAGGACGCCGTATGGCCGGACGGCTGTGACTCGTTAGCGGTACGCCCGTTTGCGGGAGCAGCCGTACAAGCGCTCCGTTTACATTGATTGACACAGCCTCCATGCGCTCCTACCCGCCCCGAAGCTACGCTCGCCGAGTCCCGAGCGCACATAAGGAGGAGCCGACGCTGAGCGCCCGCTCAGGGCGAAGCAGGTTCCGTCGGCCTTGGCCGATGGATGCGACCCCGGAGCGGGATGCATCGTGCCGAATAGGCGCGTGCT
>JBGQGT010000078.1:0-8633 GCA_041497595.1 Gammaproteobacteria bacterium | reverse complement strand
TCGAACCGGGTGCTGGCCGCCGCCGGACTGGCGGCGGCCTTCGTGCTGCTTGCGGTGATTGCCGTGCTGGGATTTATTTCAAGAGCGAAAACCAGACCGCGGTTGTTCAAGGCGAGCCTAGACGAACTCGCCAAGGATCGCAGCCAGCTCAATTCCCGATGATGTCCTCAAGAATTGCAGAGATCGTGAGCCGGCGCGAGGCATTGATCGCACGCGCCGCGGCGCAACGCGCCCAGTTTGCCGCCGCCGCGTCCAGGCTGCGTCCGTCGCTGTGGTTCGCCAATCTGGCGCTGCGCGCTTACCGCCTCGTCAAGTCGGGGCCGTTGCGGGCGGCGCTGGTGCTGGGTGTGCTGGCGGTGGCCGGACCGCGCCGTGCGCTGCGCTGGGGTTATCGTGGCCTCACGTTGTTCGCGGTCGTCGCGCCGTTGGCAAAGGTGCTCGCCGATCTGCTGCAACGGCTGCGCGCCGCCCCCTAAATAGGCAGGGATTGCACGCACACGTCCGGCGCCCACAGACGCGCCAGGACTCGCTCAGTGTCCGCCGCAGCTCCGCTTACCCAGAAAGTCTGCCGCCCCGCCCCTGCCGGTTTGCGAATGCCGCGCGCGGTAATCTGACGCGCCAGCTCCCGCGCCACGGCGGTGCCGTTTTCGATGACGGTTACATGCGGTCCGGCAATCCGCGGCACGATGTGGGCAACGAAGGGATAGTGCGTGCAGCCGAGCACGATGGTGTCCGCACCCGCGGCGAGCAAGGGCTCGACAAATCCGCGCACCAGCGCTTCGGTTGCTTCGTCGTCGATATCGCCGCGCTCGATATGCTCCGCCAGGCCCGTGCAGGGCTGCTGGAGCACGCGCGCGTCGCGTGCGAACCGATCCAGCAGTGCGCGAAAGCGCTCGCTGGCGAGCGTAGTGGACGTGGCAAGCACGCCGATCACGCCGCTGCGGGTCGCGGCCGCCGCCGGTTTGAGCGCCGGTTCCACGCCGATGAAGGGCAGCGCAAAGCGCGTGCGCAGCGTACCGAGCGCGGCGGCGGTTGCGGTGTTGCATGCGACCACGACTGCTTTGACGCCCTGTTCGACCATGAATCCGGTGATCGCGATTGCACGACCGCGAACGAACTCTGCCGGTTTCCGCCCATAGGGAAGATGCGCGGAATCGGCGACATACACCAGGTCCTCATGCGGCAGGGCTTCCCGAACCGCGCGCAGGATGGTGAGACCGCCAACGCCCGAATCGAACACGCCGATGGGACTGTTCTCGGAGACGCGCGGCGCGGACCCGGGCTGCATCATTGCGCAGCCGCTCCGGACCCGTCCGCGAGGTGATTCATCTGTGCGTTGGCCCGCGAACAAGACTTCAGTTGCGGACAGGTTATAGTAGAACTCGCACTCATCTCAAGACGTTGTCCGCATGCAGATCCAGCAGTTGACGAATCCTGCCAGGACCGTGGCGCTGGCGGCGCTGCCGCCGCTGTCGCTGTACGTTCATATCCCGTGGTGCGTGCGCAAGTGCCCGTATTGCGACTTCAATTCCCATGAGGCGAAGGGAGAGATTCCGGAGCGGGAATACGTCGCATCGTTGGTTGCCGACCTGGAGCTGGCGCTGCCGCAAGTCTGGGGCCGGCCGGTACGCACGGTTTTCTTCGGCGGCGGCACGCCGTCGCTGCTGTCCGCGCGCGCGCTGGATGAGCTGCTGTCGGCGATCCGGGCAAGGCTGCCGCTCACGCCGGACGCCGAGATCACGCTGGAGGCGAACCCGGGGACCTTCGAGGCGCAGAAATTCGCCGATTTCCGCGCCGCCGGAGTCAACCGGCTGTCGATCGGCATCCAGAGTTTCGATCCTGCGCATCTCAAGGCGCTCGGCCGCATTCACGACGGGGCGCAGGCGCGCGCCGCGATCGAGATCGCACAGGCCAGTTTCGACAACGTCAATCTGGATCTGATGTACGCGCTGCCGGGTCAGACCATCGCAGGGGCGCTTGCCGACATCGACACGGCCATCGGCTTCGGGCCCCAGCATGTATCCGCGTATCACCTGACCATCGAGCCGAATACCTATTTTTTTCGCCATCCGCCGCAGGTTCCGGACCAGGATGTGGCGGCCGACATGCAGGAAGCCATCGAAGCGCGGCTGTCCTCCGCAGGCTACCGGCAATACGAAACTTCCGCGTTCGCGCGGCCCGGGCGCGAGGCCCGGCACAACCTCAACTACTGGAACTTCGGTGACTATCTCGGCATCGGCGCCGGCGCGCACAGCAAGCTCTCGTTCGCCGACCGGATCCTGCGGCAGATGCGCGTCAAACATCCGCGCGACTATCTGGAGAAAATGGCCGCCGGCGTGCCGGTTCAGCAGGAACAGCGGCTTGCGGCCGAAGAGCTGCCGTTCGAGTTCATGATGAATGCGTTGCGGCTCACTGATGGCGTCGAGTTGCGCCTGTTCGCGGAGCGCGCCGGCGTGCCGGTCCATGCGTTGCGCAAACCGCTGGACGCCGCGGAACGATCGGGCTTGATCGAGCGCGATCACCTGCGCGTGCGGCCGACGCTGCGGGGGCAGCGCTTTCTGAACGATCTGCTGCAGATATTTCTAAGGGATTCCGGGACGACATGACGAGAAGGTAAATGATCTGTCCTGTGGACGGTGATAACAGCATTGACGCAGAGGACGCAGAGGACAACATAGCTCGAAGCGATCTATTGCGGCGGACACTCACCATCAGGTGATGTGGGAGCCAAAAGCAAGAGAGGGCGCAGAGAGAACCTGACAGAAATTACGGGAAATTAGCCGAGATCTCGGCTACTCGAAAAGTGTTGCCCGCCTTCCTCGTCTTTGCATTCTCTCTTTCCTCCTCTGCGTCGACGCTCCTGTGGCCGGCCATCGGCCGGCTTAGCCCTGGCCCCGAGCGCGGAACACGACGTCCCACACCCGGTGGCCGAGCTTCAGCCCGCGCGTCTCGAATTTGGTGAGTGGGCGGTACGCGGGGCGCGCGGCAAAACCCTTGGCGGTGTTGTCGAGATGCGCTTCGGCGGACAACACCTCGAGCATCTGCAGTGCGTAATCCTCCCAGTCGGTCGCGAGGTGCAGATAGCCCCCGGGCCGCAGCCGGCCGGCCAGCAGATGCACCAACGGCGGCTGGATCAGACGGCGTTTGTGGTGGCGCTTCTTCGGCCAGGGATCGGGAAAGAAGACGTGGATGGCGCTGAGGCTGCCGGCAGCGATCATGTGGTTCAACACTTCGACCGCGTCGTGCTGAATGATGCGCACGTTGGCGAGGGCGTGGGCCTCGATCAGGCGCAGCAGGCTGCCGACGCCGGGCGTGTGCACTTCGATCCCGAGATAATCGTTTTGCGGGCACGCTAAGGCGATCTGCGACGTCGTTTCACCCATGCCGAAGCCGATCTCGAGGATCTTCGGCGCCGGCCGTCCGAACGCCGCATCCAGGTCCAGTGGCGCCGGTGCATACGCGATGCCGAAGGTCGGCAGCAGCGTTTCCACGGCGCGGCGCTGCGCATTGGAAACGCGGCTCTGGCGCAGCACGAAGCTGCGGATGTGCGGCCGGGCGTTGGGATCGTTCACTGAAGAAGCCGTGCCGGCATGCCACGGCGGGGACGAGCCTTCAGGCTGCCTTGTCCTTGGAGGCGGTGCCGATTACGCCGGTCGTCGGTGAAGAAGGCGCGGCGGAGTAGAGCTTCTTCGGCATGCGCCCGGCGAGAAAAGCCTCGCGTCCGGCCTCGACCGCCTTTTTCATCGCCGAGGCCATCAGCACCGGGTCGCGCGCCGCGGCGATTGCCGTGTTCATCAACACGCCGTCGCAACCCAGCTCCATGGCGATGGCCGCGTCGGAGGCCGTGCCCACGCCGGCGTCCACCAGCACCGGAACCTTGGCATTGGAGAGGATGATCTGCAGGTTCCACGGGTTGAGGATGCCCATTCCGGAACCGATCAGCGAGGCCAGCGGCATCACCGCGACGCAGCCGATTTCCTCCAGGCGCTTGGCGAGGATCGGATCATCCGAGGTGTAAACCATCACCTTGAAGCCTTCCTTCACCAGTGTTTCGGCGGCAGCGAGGGTCTCGACCATATTGGGATACAGCGTGTGCGGATCGCCCAGCACCTCGAGCTTCACCAGGTTGTGGCCATCGAGCAGTTCGCGCGCCAGGCGCAGCGTGCGTACCGCGTCCTGCGCGCTGTAACAGCCGGCGGTGTTCGGCAGGATGGTGTAGTGCGACGGCGGCAGCGCATCGAGCAGATTGGGTTCGTTCGGGTTCTGGCCGATGTTGGTGCGGCGGATCGCCACGGTGACGATCTGCGCGCCGCTGGCCTCTACCGCCGCGCGAGTCTGCGCGAAGTCCTGGTACTTGCCGGTGCCGACCAGCAGACGGGAATTGTAGGGTTTACCGGCGATGACGAGTTGATCCATGGATAACTTCAGTGGTAAGTGACTAGTGGCTGGTGGCTAGTATTCAATTGCGGCTTCGTGGTTTAGCTTACTAGCCACTACTCACTAGCAACTAACCACTGCCTTTCTATCCCCCCCCAACCGCCACGACGATTTCGAGCGCGTCGCCGTCGGCAAGCGCGACCTGGTCGAACTGGCTGCGCGGGACGATTTCGCCGTTGCGTTCCAGCGCGATGCGCTTGCCCTTGAGTTCGAGTTCTTCGATGAGGCGGGCAACGTTCAAGGGGCCTGGGAACGACCGCGATTGGCCGTTGATGGTGAGCGCAATCACTTCAAGAAGGCTAGGTCATCGATGTCA
Organism: Gammaproteobacteria bacterium; assembly: GCA_041497595.1. GTDB lineage: Bacteria > Pseudomonadota > Gammaproteobacteria > Burkholderiales > JACQAP01 > JACQAP01. The sequence continues at coordinate 3,880 of JBGQGT010000078.1, read as the reverse complement.
AGCCCATGCTAGCACGTCATCGCCGGCAATGGCACTGGCGCGCGGGAATTGAGGTGCGGGCACTCGCGGCCGGTCTATTTCCGGCAGTCGATACCGAGGCAGTTGGCCCAGCGGGCCTGTTCTTCGACGTCCGCAAATCTCGCTTCGGACGAGTCGCCGTACCGGGCCCGCCTGATTTCCCTGAAACCAGTGCGTTCGAGCTCGAGGCGGGCGGCCTTGAAGTCCCACAGCCAGTGGTGCCGGGCATGCCCGAACAGCGCGGACAGCACGCTCCCGGGCGAACGCGGATGGGCCTCGGTACCGAGGCCCGAAGACGACATGAACCTGATCGCCGCGTCGGCATCCTGGCTGGACGTGTAAGCCTTCACGCACTCTTCGAAGTCCGGCATCACCAGTCGGAAAATCGCACCGTCCTGCAGCAGCGCGCGGGTATTGCGCAATGCCCGGCGGAATTCGTCCAGCGACAGATGCTCGAGAACGTGGCTGCAGTAAACGGCCCTGCAGCTGCCATCGGCGACAGGTAAACCCCTGACGATGTCGCCGTACTCGACGTTGTCGGGGAAGCGCGACGCATTCCTCGAATACAGCGACCCGAGTAAGGGTATGCGCTCGAATCGCAGCGTCGGGGAAGCGTCGAAGTTGCGCCAGCTTGCAGGCGCACAGAAGCCGCAACCGTACTGTACATAGGCGTCGCGATCCGGTTCTTGCATGGAGAGCACCCGGCGGGAGAAAACACGTTCGTCTGGCCACGATCGTCGTGATTCTAGTGCATGTGCCAACTGCGATCACGGTATTGCGCGGTGGCAGTTATTCCGTTGTCGCTCGCGACGTGATGGTGATTCCGTTGAGCAGCCCAGCAAAATTGTCGTAGAATCAGTAACGTCCGCGGGTGTAGTTCAATGGTAGAACGAAAGCTTCCCAAGCTTTAGACGTGGGTTCGATCCCCATCACCCGCTCCACTAAAATAGAGCCGCGCGACGCGGCTTTAATTTCTTTTGGTGAAGAACCGCCGGAAGTCTGCGCTGTCACCGGGTTTCCTTGCGCAGATCCCCTTATCGCAAAACCGGACCAACTGGAGATCGCGGAATGAAGTTGCTCAAATGGATCGTGATCGCATTCGGAGGCGTGGTAGTCCTGTTCGCCGGGGTGCTGGCGTTCATCGCCGCCACTTTCGATCCTAATCAGTACAAGGGGCAGATTGCCGATCTGGTGAAGGAGAAGACCCAGAGAACGCTCACCATTGAAGGCGATATCAGGCTGACGCTGTTCCCCAGGCTGGGCGTGCAACTGGGGAAAACACGTCTGTCCGAGTTCAGGAGCGACCAGGAGTTTGCCGGACTGGAGCAGATGCGGGTGTCGTTGGCTTTGCTCCCGCTGCTGTCGAAACAGGTGGTGGTGGATCAGGTCCAGCTCAAAGGATTGCGGATTAACCTCGTAAAGCACAGGGACGGCAGGACCAATTTTGCCGACCTGCTCGGAGTGGAAGAAACCGCGACACTCGCGCCCGCGCCTGCGCCGCCGTCCGCAGCCGCGGCCCCGATCAAGTTCGACATCGATGGCGTCAAGGTGAGCAAGGCCGCGGTGAGCTGGAAGGATGAGGCGGCCGGTGCCGAGTACACGGTATCGGATTTCAACCTTGAGACCGGGCGGGTGGCCCCGGGGTTACCGGTCAAATTCGAGCTGGCCGCGGCGTTCACGGCATCGGAACCAAAGATGGACGTGAAGCTGCAGTTCGCCGGAACCTTGACCGCCGACCCGAAGAATCGCAGTTTCTCGGTGGCCGTGTTGACCGCATCGGTCAGCGCGCAGGGTCCGCAATTCGAAGCGGGGCTGAATATCAAACTCTCCGGCGTCGAGGGATCGGCCAAAGCGCTGCAGATTCGCGAATTCGTGATTACCGTGGACGCCAAACAAGGGGACAACGCGGTCAAGGGCACGCTTTCGACGCCGATCGCGGGCGACTTCGAAACGCAGCTGTTCGAACTGCCCAGTCTCGCCGGCGAATTCGACGTGGCCTCGCCGGCGTTGCCGATGAAGAAACTGAAAGTGCCGCTGGCGGGCACAGTCCGCGCCGACCTGAAGAAACAGACGGTGAACGCCGATCTGACCGCCCGGTTCGACGAAAGCAACATCAAGGCCAAAGTCGGCATGACTGACTTCGCGGCGCCATTCACCCGTTTCGACGTCGCCATCGACAAGCTCAACGTGGACCGCTATCTGCCGCCCACAAAAAAAAGGGCGGTGACCGCCGAACCGGCATCGGCCCCGCAGGCCGAGCAAACGATCGATTTTTCACCGATCAAGAAACTCAACCTGGCCGGCAGCCTGCGCATCGACGAGCTGATCGCGTCGAACGTGAAGGCGCAGAACCTGCGGATGGACGTCAAGGCCAGGGGCGCCAGGCTGGAGGTGAATCCGCTGTCGGCCAACCTCTATCAGGGCAGCACCAATGGTACGGCCTCGGTCAACGCCAACAACAATCAGCTCGCCATCAAGCAGAACCTCTCCGGCGTATCCATCGGCCCGCTGCTGCGCGATGCGTTCAATCAGGATCTGCTCGATGGGCGCGGCAACGTCGCACTCGACCTCACCGCCATCGGCAACACCGTTAGCGCGATCAAGAGGTCGCTCAACGGCACCGCGGCGCTCAACCTCAAGGACGGCGCGCTCAAGGGCATCAACCTGGCGCAGTCGCTGCGCAACGCCAAAGCGATGTTCACCGGCGGGGCGCGCAATCCCGAGCAGGCCGCAGCCGCCGGCGAAAAGACCGATTTCTCCGAGTTGAGCGCCAGCTTCGCCATCCGCGACGGCGTGGCACACAACGACGATTTGCTGGCGAAGTCCCCGTTCCTGCGGCTGACCGGCGCGGGTGACATCAATATCGCGGAAGGCAGCCTGAACTACCTGGCGAAGGCGGCGGTGGTGGCAACCAGCAGCGGGCAGGGCGGCAAGGAATTGGGCGATCTCAAAGGGCTGACCGTCCCGGTGCGCGCTTCGGGTCCGTTCGCTGCGCTCAAATACAAACTCGAGTTAGGCTCCGCGTTCTCGGACAGCGCCAAGCAGCAGTTCGAAGCGAAAAAGGAAGAACTCAAGGGCAAGCTCGAAGACCAGCTCAAGTCCAGGCTGCAGGGGGCGGCGAAGCCGGCTGGGCAGGCCGCGCCCGCCACGGGCGAGGGATCGGCGCCGCCTAAACGGCCGGAAGACAAACTCAGGGAAAAGCTGAAGAAGCTGTTCTGACCGTGGATTCCGCCACGAGCGAATTCGCCGAGCGCGTCGTTGCCTGGCAGCGCCAGCGCGGACGCCACGATCTGCCGTGGCAGCGCACGCGCGATCCCTATCCGGTCTGGCTCTCCGAAATCATGCTGCAGCAGACCCAGGTCGCCGCAGTCATCCCGTACTTCCAGCGCTTCCTCGCCCGCTTTCCCGACGTCACCAGCCTGGCGTCCGCCGACCAGGACGACGTGCTGGCGCTCTGGAGCGGGCTCGGCTACTACGCTCGTGCCCGCAATCTCCACCGCGCCGCGCGCATCGTTGTCGAGCGGCATGGCGGCGTATTCCCGGGGCACTTCGAGGCGATCGCGGCGTTGCCTGGGATCGGGCGATCGACCGCGGCGGCGATTTCGGTGTTCGTCTCCGGCGCTCGCCAGCCGATCCTGGACGGCAACGTCAAACGCGTGCTGGCGCGCTGCTTCGGCATTTCAGGCTTCCCCGGCGAGAAAAAGATCGAGAAGCGCATGTGGGAGCTCGCCGCCGGGCTGTTGCCGGAGCGCGACGCCGAGGCGTACACGCAAGGGCTGATGGATCTCGGTGCCGGCATCTGCACTCGCCACCGCCCGCGTTGCGAGGCCTGTCCGCTCGGCGATGAGTGCGTGGCCAGGCG
>JBGQGT010000077.1:0-8650 GCA_041497595.1 Gammaproteobacteria bacterium | reverse complement strand
CCGGTACCGACGCCGACTTCCAGCACCCGGTCGCCCGGCCGGCAGCCGAGCGCGTCCACCACCGCCGTGCGCCCGGGCTGCAGCACCGGCCCGAACAGCGCGTCGTAGAAACCCGCGTAGCGGCGGTAAGCCGCCTTGACCGTTTCGATTTGCATGAGGCTCTTGTCAATCTGCCAGCGCCCGGACAGGCAGCACGTCGGGGGCATTATGCCGCATAGGTCTGGGGGAGAATCAAGCGCCGCCCTCCCTTACCCGGCGGCGGAGTTTCTTGGAGAATAGATGGCGCTGACTTGTCATGTGAAATTACGCACAAGCATATAGAGGAGAAAAAATGAACATTCGCATATCCGCTTTTTGGGTCCGGGTACTCGCGCTTGGCGCGCTGCTCACGGTTTCGCCGTTGTCCTTTGCGGCTGAAACCTCGGGCAAAAAGACCACCGCAAAGGACGTTTCCAGGAAAGTCGACGAGACCGGCCAGGCGATCAAGAATTACACGGTGGCGCAGCGAGACGAGGCCATCAAGAAGGCCAAGGCCGCGCTCGATGATCTGGACGTGCGCATCGGCCGCATGGAAAGGAAACTGGACAACGAGTGGGATCGGATGGATCAGGCCGCCCGCAAGAAGACTCGGGCGACGCTGAACGCTCTGCGCAGGGAACGCAACGAGGCGGCCGAATGGTACGGCGGACTCAAGCACAGCTCCGCGGAATCATGGGAGCAGGTCAAGGCCGGCTTCGTGAAAAGCTACGAAGTGCTGAAGGATTCCTTCACCAAGGCAAGGAAGGAGTTCTAGCCAACTTCGGGTGACAAAAGCGTTTATCGAGCAAGCCAACGGGGTCAGGTCTTGTTTCTTGCATGCTGTTGTCCTCTGTGGCAAAACGCTTCATGTTTTATTCGGGCTCGAATCCCTCCTCGTCGGGGATGCGCGGCACCAGCGCGTAGTCCTTGCCGTGCCCCACGGTGAAGTCGTTGCGCCCGCTGCGGTCCTTGCCACGCAGCTGCCAGATCGGCCGCTTGCTCATGCTGAAAGTCACGCCCGACTGCACGTGCTTGTCGACGTCGGCACGTTCGAACACCGAGGTCGCGGGCATGTAGCGGATCACGAACCCCGCGCGCCGCCTGATCGAACGGTTGGCGTTCGATCCGTGGATCAGATACACGTCGTGCAGGGAGAACTGCCCCGCTTTGAGCACGTCGTCGCGCGCGGTGCTTTCGTCGAATTGTGACGGCTCGACTTCCTGGCTGAGCACCACGTCGCGGCGTCCGCTCATCCGATGCCTGTAGATTCTGCCGTTGGCGTGCGATCCCGGGATGTAGCGCATGCAGCCGTTCTCCGGCAACGCGTCGTCGAGCGCGATCCACACCGAACAGGTGGCGATCGGCCGGATTGGCCAGTATTGCCCGTCCTGGTGCCACGGAATCGCCTTGCCGGTCAGCGGCGGTTTGCAGAACGCCTGGCTGCCCCAGAGGACGATGTCCGGACCGATCAGTTGCTGCACCAGATCGAGGATGCCCGGATGGCGCGCGTACTCCAGCCACTGCGCAGCCGCGGATTCATCGTGATTCTTTCCGTAGGGAATGTGCGGACAGACCAAGGTCTCCGGTGCAAGGTGGGCGTTGTCGCGCATCAACCTGTCCAGCGATTCGCGCATGCGCCCAAGCTGCTCGTCCGGAATCCGGAACGGCGATTTCACCAGCCCTTCGGTCCGGTAGGTGTTCAGGTCCTGCTCGTCCAGCCTCCAAGCGCCACACATGGTTGTTTACTCTCCTGTCGGATCGCAAAAGGTTCGAGGGCCGAGGTACGAGGGCCGAGACAAACCATGAACCACGATTTGCGCTGAACGCGTGGCACAAAAGGGACAACAGATCATCGCATTCCGGAGGTTTTCACTCGGCCCTCGTACCTCGGCCCTCGGCCCTGCTCTTATGCTTTGATCCACGTTTCGCTGAAGGCGAGGAACGCGGTCGTGCTCTTGCGTCCGGCCCAGTCGCGCGGGAATGGCTTGCCGGCGACCCTCTTGCCGTTGATGGTCGCCCTGACCGCGGAGGCTTCGAGAAAAAGCGAGAACATCTCGTGCGCGCCGGTGGCGGACAGTTCCTTCATGAACTCCACCATGAAGGGCGCGGAGAGCCGCTCCCAGGTCAGGCTCACCTGCCCTATCGTGCTCCTGAACCACTCGGTGTGCGAAGTGCGGCCGTCGCCTCCCGCCATGAAATCCCAGGCCGATTTCATCTGCACGTTGGCAAGACCTTGCACGCCCTTGAAAGCGCCGAAGTGAGAAACGAAACCCCTCTTCACGTAATCGGCGAGCGGCTCGTTGTCGGTCAGGCAAACGTTGGGCTTCTCCGGATTCCTGCCGTCTCCGTGCGGATCCAGCAGCATGAAAGCGGCGTGGCCCTTGCCGTGTGGCGAGGTGACCACGCGGAAGAAGCTGATCAGCGTGACGAAAGGACCGTCAGCGGTTTCCTTGAGATACATTCCGGGGTTTTCCCCGGACCAGTCCACTTTGTTGGGATTGAATGGTGGTCGCGCCATTTTGTTCTCTCCTCGAGTTGATCACTGTCGAAAACAAATTCTTCAGTCGGCACTCCAGATACTGAGCTCCTTGTACCCGGTCGTGGCATCGGGCATGCGCGCGAAACGCATGCCGGCCAGATCGGCCACGACGACCTCGACGGTGGTATGAACAAGACAGCCATGCACCAGATGCCCGCCGACTGCATGGCCGTCTGCGCCGGCGATAGACAGGTGCACGTGTACGCCGTCCGGAGAAATGGTCCCGGACAGCGATACGATCTCGAACGGGCCCTTGAACTTCGAGTACGTCTCCGCGCCGGCGAGGCGCAGGGTCGCCGTCCTGAGGCTGCCCACCGCGCTCATCACACAGCCGGCTTCGACATGATGCTCGTGGGCAAGGCGCTCGATTGCATCGCGCAGGTCCTCGCCGGGCGTAAGCCGCGCGGCGATGGTGCGGAGCGAGAGCGATTCGGCGGATTGCAACGCCTTATCCCCGGACGGCCTTGAGGTACTCGGCCGCCGTGCGCGCGAGCATGATGTAGTCGGTGCAAAGACCGATGACCCGGTAGCCCTGCTCCAGATACGCAGTCGCGTGCTTCGGCGTATGTGCGTAAATGCAGCGCGCTATATCGCGCTTCTCGCAGGCCTTGATGACCTTTCTGATTGCCTCCCGCACCTGCGGGTGGTTGATCTGGCCGGGCAGATCCATGCTGCCGGACATGTCGAAAGGACCCACGAACACGCCGTCTATCCCGGGGACGTCGAGTATCGCGTCGATGTTCTTCACCGCCTCGACATGCTCGATCTGCACGATCACGGCGATTTCGTCGTTCGCGCGCTTCATGTACGAATCGAAGTCGAGGTCGAACCGCTGGCCACGGGTGATGCCCACGCTCCTGAATCCGGCCGGCGGGTACTTGCAGCGGCCGACCGCGAGCCTGGCGTCCTGTGCATTGTTCACCAGCGGCACGATGATGCCGGTGGCGCCGATGTCGAGCGCCTTCTTGATGTTGGCCTCGTCGTTCCACGGCACGCGCACCACGCAGGGTACGCGGTTGTCCACCGCGGTGAGAATATCCAGCGCATTGCGCGCATCCATCGGCGAGTGCTCAAGGTCCACGAACAGCCAGTCGTAACCGGCCTGCACGAAAGTCTCGGCGATCTCGGGAAGCGGCATCTGCACCAGCGCGCCGATCAGGACATCGCCTTTTTGCAGGCGTTTGCGGAACGAGATGGTCATCGAGGCTTCGCCGGTGAATGAGTGAATGCGTGAAGGGTAGTCGCTTCGCGGGTGAATGAGTGAATGGGTGAATGGGTGAATGGGTGAAGGGTGATAAGCGAAGCAGGTCGTTACTCATTCACTCATTCACTTTTCACCTGGTCAGTGACTGTCTCAAACTCCGCCGGCATCACAATCTCGATCAACTCCAAGTCATCGCTATGCGAGATCTCAATGTGCTTGATCCCCGGCGGCTGGTGCACGCAGGAGCCGGCTTTGAGCGTGACTTCCCCAACGCCATCGTAGTGGAACTTCACCCAGCCCTTGAGCACATACACCATCTGAAACTGGATATCGTGGTGATGCCGTTCCGGCTCCGCATGCGTCCCCGTCTTCGCACGGATGACGTGGGCAAGCACCAGGCCATTGGTTGCGTCGCGTATGCCGAGATCGCGGTACTGGAAGAACGGCCGCAACCCGTCGTCTTCGAATCTGCTGCTCGCGGTATGGCTTACCGAGAATTTGAATGCGTGTTCCATGGCTACCCTGCTCCGTTCAGGGATGCTGCTTATTTATAGAGGCGTGATTATCGCGAAAAGGTGAGGACGACTGACTTGTTGGCGCTCTCGAGCACCAGTTGCTGGCCGTCCGCATGGTAGTGAACGGTGCGGCGCAGCGAATCGAGAAACACCCGTTCCTGTGCCATGAGGTCCGGTGGCCCCGCCATCCTGGTCAAAGTGAACCCGGCGCGCGGCCACTGCAATCGGCCTTCGGCGTCGAAACGGAAATTTCCGGAAAAGGAGTTGATCGAGGCATTGCCGTTGAGCTTGCCCGACGGATCGAAGGCAATCGTGACGTTCGAATCGACTACCAGCTGACGCTGCACGCCGTTTACGATCCAGTCGGTAAGCCGCCATTCGGCGCCCCGCCGGACGGGTGCCGGGGAATCCGCAGGTGCGGGTCGGGGCACGTCAGCGGACTGTATGACCGCGGGCTGTTCCGCGGTTACAGGCGACGGCTCGGCCACAGTGGCTTCCTCGGTCCCGGTCTCGCTCTTCGGCGCGGCCGCAACCGCAGGCGAAGCTTCCACGCCGCTGGCAAACGCGTTCAGTTCCTGCTCACGCGCGATGGTCGCGCGGATCTGGCAGTCCTTCACGTACTCCGCAGGGTTGCTGCCCGGCGCGGCGTGGATCGCCTGCCATGCGCATTGCGCGTCGCGGTAAGCATTGAATTTGCGCTGGCTGTCCACGAACGCGCCAATAACGGAGCGGCGGCCGTCCTGTTGCAGTTGTTCGATACGTCCCTGCGCCGCCTTCAGCGTCGCATTCAGACGCAGATTGACCTCCTTGAGTTTCGCGTCCAGACATGCGACCGGCACATCGGCGGTCGAGCATTCCTCGAGCGGCGTCGCATGACCAGCCGTCATGACGAACCAGAATGCCGCGACTGCAACGCACATTTGTACTGGAATCCTTGCCACCGTTTCTCCTCAATGCTTGTCCAACGCGTTCCTCCGCCGTTACGCCGCCAGCACCCCTTCGCACCAGCGCGCCGTGCTCAACACGCTGGCGTCGGCGCCGGGGCGGCCGACGATCTGGATGTTCACCGGCAGGCCGCTCTTCGATTGGCCGCAAGGCATGGACAACGCCGGAAAGCCGCTGAAATTGATCGGTGAGGTAAAGCGCGTGAGCGTCGGCGCCACATGCAGATTCTTGCCACCGAGATTGATGGTCGCGGTGCCGCTCTTCGGGGGCAGCACCGGCATCGCCGGAATGATCATCACGTCGGCGTCGCCGAACGAAGCGATCATGGACTGCCGGACCTGCGCGCGCAACTGCTGGGCCTTGACGTAGTCCACCGCGAGATAGAACTGGCCGATCTCGAGGCGTATGCGCACGTCGTCGCCCAGCTTGTCGCCACTGTTCTCCAGCAGATGCCAGTTGGCCTGGCTCGCTTCACTATTGATGGTGATGAGCTGGATGCCCGGAGCCAGCTCGATTCCCGGCACATCCACCTCACCAACAGGCGCACCGGCCTTGCGGAAGGCGGACAGCGCATTTTCGACCGCGGCACGGACTTCGTCGTCGAGCGTGTCGTAGAAAAATTTGCGCGGCTTAATGATCCGCGGTGGCATCGCCTGCGTGCGCGGCAGCATCGAGTGTGTCGGCAGTCCGGCCATGACCTCGAAGGCGACCGCCGCGTCCTCGACGCTGCGGGTGAGGGGACCGATGTGATCCAGCGACCATGCAAGCGGCACCACGCCATCGCGCGGCACGGCGTCGTAGGTCGGCTTGAAGCCGACGATGCCGCAGCATGCAGCCGGCTGGCGGATCGATCCGCCGGTGCAGGAACCCACTGCCACCGCCGCGAGTCCCGCGGCAACCGCCGCCGCCGAGCCGCCGCTGGAACCGCCCGGGATATACCCGGGATAGCGCGGATTCTGCACGTGGCCGAAATGCGGATTGGCGCTGCTGATGCCGAACGCCAGTTCATGCAGATTGGTAGTGCCGATGATGAGCGCGCCCGCCGCGCGCAGCCGCGCCACCACCGGCGCGTCGCGTTCCTGGATTCTGGCCTCGATCGCCCTGGTTCCGGCCGTCAGCGGATATCCGCGCACCGACATGAGGTCCTTCACGGCGACCGGCACGCCGGCAAGCGGACCGGGATCCTCGCCGCGCTGCACCCGCAGCGACAGCGACTCCGCCTCCCGGAGGACCAGGTCGCGATTCACGGTAATGAAGGCATTCAGATGCCGGTTCGCATCTATGCGGTCGAGAAACAAGGTGGCGATTTCGAGCGGTGACAATGCCCGCTGCCTGACCTGATGGGCGATCTGCACCGCGCCGGCAAAGAACAGGTCCGACGAAAGCGACCCCGGCTGGTAGGTGCCGGGCTCGAAGCCGAGGTACTGGTGAGGGCGCGGCGGGGAAAGCAACGGGTCGCCGGCGACCTGCGCCTCGAATACCTGCTCGATGTCCGCCAGCCCGAAGGCGAAGCGCTCTTCCCAGGCTTCGGTGCGTTCAGGGTGGGCATACCGGCGAAATGCCGCGACGGCACGCAGAAACTCGGAAGTGGGGCGTTTGGGCATGGAGCGACAGTGATTGGTGATTGATAATTGGTGATTGGTTTTGAGGCTTGGCACTCCAAATTCTTTTGGGCCTTTCCGGATTCTACTAGTCACCAGTCACTAGTCACCAGTCACCGCTTTTACAGGAACAACGTGAGAACGCCGGTATACCCATACAGCCGGTTGTGGGAAATCTCGCCGTTGCAGAAGAATCCAACCAGCGGAAAATCGCCGAGCGCTTGCCGGATCATGCCGACTTCCTCGGACTCGTCGCCGAAAAGATTGGGGCCGCGGGCGACGCAGGAGTAATACAGGCCGCCGCGCGGACGCCCGAACAGCCCGCTCCTGATGCTGTCGAGCATGCGCGCCATGTCCTCGGTTGCGCTGGTTTGGTCGCGGCGGCAGAACATGATCTCGCCCCCTGCCTGCGGCACGTCGCCGATCGCCAGCAGCTTGTGTACCGGGTCGATGCCCACCAGATTGCGCACCAGGTAGTCGCCGGTGTCGGAGCCGCCGACGTGCAGGCCCGCAAAAATGGTGCCGCCGAGCTGCGCCAGGTTGCGCGAAAGCGGCTCGCCCACATCCTCCCTGAAAACATCGAGCGCGGCGCGCCCGTCGAGTGAGATCAGGATGTTCTGGCGGCTGCCGGTGATGGTGTGACGGGGGCCGATCGGCGAACAACCCTGGGTGAGCCGCGTGGACACCACGACCTGATCGGAGAACAGCACGCCGGAAAGCCCCCCTTTGGCAATGCCGTCGGCAACCTGCACCACTTCGCGGCGCGAGCTGGTCAGCCCCCCGCAAATGAATCCGCTTTCCATGACTCCAGCGAAGTCCCCTATCAGCCGCGCCAGCTCGGCGTTGCGCGGGTCGCCATGGACGATGGCGAAATTGGCCGGCAGGCCGCCGAAGTGCAGCGGCTGGCGCTCCAGGTCCTCGGGCGCGCGCACCCCCGAGAAAACCCGGAAGCTTGCGTCCTCGAAGGCGCACAGCATGATCGCCAGCGCCGGCTCGTCGTAGTACTCGCGCCCGCTGCCGACCACGCCCATTCCCACGGTGCCGGTCCAGTGCAGGATGCCGGTGTTGGTGCGGAAGTAGGCAAGGATGTCCGCGACTTCGCCGGCAAAGTTGTCGGTGACGTAGAGAAAGCCGAGATTCGCCCCCGCCGGTCCCTTGCCGGCCTGCCGCAGACACTGCGCCGCCGCATCGCGCCAGTTGGGGGACGAAGCGTGGCCGCACGAGAAGTTTTCCGTCATCAGCGGATGAGTACGGTCGTCAGCCCGAGGAAAAGACCCATGCCGGCGACGTCGGTTGCAGTCGTGAGAACGTTGGTATGGTTTTCATCCATCTATCGCACCTGCCCGGGAATATCCGAACTGTTTCGAGTTTACCGCGGTCCGCTCGCCGGGGGCGTGCGCCCGTGTAGAGTGCGGCAGTATCCGTAGAACCAGCGTCCTTATACTCCGGAAACCCGGCCATGAATCTCGACCGCGTCACATCAGGGCGGAGTCTACCCGACGACTTCAACGTGATCATCGAATTTCCGATGAACGCAGACCCGATCAAGTACGCAGTGGACAAGGACACCGGCGCGCTGTTCGTGGACCGCTTGATGATGACCGCCATGCACTACCCCTGCAATTGCGGCTACATTCCCCATACGCTGTCCGATGACGGCGACCCCCGTTGACGCGCTGGTGATCATCCCGGTGCCGGTGACGGTCGTCGGGTGGGGCGGCCCGGAGGAGGCACGCGCCGAGATCATGACGGGAGTGGCGCGCTACCAGCAGGCCCGGCCGCAGCCCAAATTCTAGAAAAACCGTTGCCATCAAATTGAGTTTCCCGG
>JBGQGT010000076.1:0-8695 GCA_041497595.1 Gammaproteobacteria bacterium | reverse complement strand
GTCGATCATCGTGGTGGCATTCATCATCACCGCGATCATCATGATTTTCGTGATCCCGGCGTTCAAGGATCTGTTTTCGAATTTCGGCGCCAACCTTCCCGCGCCCACGCTTTTCGTGATGGCGATTTCGGATGTCTTCGTTCAATGGTGGTGGGCCATATTCGGGGGCGTGGGCTTCGGCGTGTGGTTCTTCTTCTACACCTGGAAGCGCTCGGTGAAGATGCAGATGGTGATGGACCGGTTGTTCCTCAAGATTCCGGTTTTCGGCCCGCTGATCCGCAAGGCAACCATAGCGCGCTGGACCCGCACGTTGTCCACCATGTTCGCAGCCGGGGTGCCGCTGGTGGAGGCGCTCGATTCGGTAGCGGGCGCCGCCGGCAATCACGTGTATTACGAGGCCACCAAGAAAATCCAGCAGGACGTCAGTACCGGCGTAAGTCTCACCAACGCCATGACCAACGTGAACGTGTTTCCGAACATGGTTCTGCAGATGGTGTCGATCGGCGAGGAGTCGGGCGCGCTGGACGGGATGCTCAGCAAGGTCGCCGACTTTTTCGAGCAGGAAGTGGACGATGCGGTCGAAGCCTTGTCCAGCCTGATGGAACCGATGATCATGGTGGTTCTGGGCGTGCTGATCGGCGGCATGGTGATCGCCATGTACCTGCCGATCTTCAAGATGGGCCAGGCCGTATAAACGGCGACCGATTCGATCAATTGCGCCCGACCAGCTCGGGCGCTTTTTTTATCAGCCTGGCGTCGTCGAACAGCCGCAGGCGCAACGCGCCTGCGATGCCGGAAACCGTATGCACAACTGCAGGCCCCAATACCGGCACTTTCGATCCCGGCACGACACGATGCGCGTACACGGCCACCACTGAAACATGAACTTCATAGACATCATGAATGAACCGTTAATCGTGACGCTGGTCTGCACCCTGCTCGGACTGGTGGTCGGGAGTTTTCTGAACGTTGTCATCCACCGGCTGCCGCAAATGCTGGAGCGCGAATGGAACGTGCAGGCAGCCGACCTTCTGGAGCAGAAAGGTTCTGGCGATGCAGTGGCAAAGCTCAGGAGCACAGGCGGCACCGTGCGCTACAACCTGGTCACGCCGCCCTCGACCTGCCCGCGTTGCGGCCACCGCATCCGCGCCTGGGAGAACATTCCGATCCTGAGTTATCTGTTCCTGCGTGCACGCTGTTCGGCGTGCAAGGCGCCGATCAGCATCCGCTACCCGATCGTCGAGACGCTGAGCGGCATCCTCTCCGGCTACATCGGCTGGCGCTACGGGCTGACACTGGCGACGGTAGGCGCCCTGTTTCTGATGTGGTCGCTGATCGCACTGACGGTCATCGACATCGATACGCAGTTGCTGCCGGACGACATCACGCTGCCGCTGATCTGGCTCGGACTGCTGGTGAACCTGAACGGCACCTTCGCGCCGCTGCAGGGTGCGGTCATCGGGGCCGTCGCCGGTTATATGTCGCTGTGGGCGGTGTACTGGCTGTTCAAGCTCGCCACCGGCAAGGAGGGGATGGGCTTCGGCGACTTCAAGTTGCTCGCCGCGACCGGTGCCTGGCTGGGCTGGAAAATGCTGCCGGTGGTGATCCTGCTCTCCTCCCTGGTGGGCGCGGTCGTCGGCATCGGCCTGATCGTTTTCGCCCGCCATGGCCGCAACACGCCGATTCCGTTCGGTCCGTACATTGCCGCGGCGGGATTGATCGCTCTGTTCTGGGGCGAGACGATCAACCGGACTTACCTGCAGCTTTTCTGACGATGCCTTTTGCCGTCGGTCTCACCGGAGGGATCGGCTCGGGGAAGACCACGGTTGCCGAACTGTTCGCGGAACTCGGCGCCGGCGTGGTGGACACCGACGAGATCGCGCGCGCGCTGACCGGGCCGGGCCAAGCGGCGGTGGGCGAGATTGCGCGGTGCTTTGGTCCGCAGTACGTAACGGCAGACGGCGCCCTGGAGCGCGCGCGCATGCGCAAACTCGCATTCGAGGATGCGCGCGCGAAGAAGGACCTGGAGTCCATCCTGCATCCGTTGATCCGGCGCGAAGCCGAGCGCCGGGTCGCCAACTCGACTGCACCCTACGTCATCCTGGTGGTGCCGCTGCTGTTCGAATCCGGCGCTTATCAGACGCTGGTGCGGCGCGTGTTGGTTGTGGACAGCGCTCAGGAGACACGGATCGAGCGCGTCAGGCGACGCAACGACCTGCCGCGCGAAGAAATTCTGGCGATCATTGCCTCCCAGGTCGGGCAGGCCGAACGCCTGCGCCGCGCCGACGACGTAATTCGCAACGACGGCGACCTTGCGGCCCTGGAGTCGCAAGTCGCCGCTTTGCATCGCAAATACCTGGATCTCGCCGCAGAAGGCTAGCGGCGGCGCCGCATGCCAGCATCGCCGGAATACAGCTTTCGTGCAATCAGCTTTATTTTTACAGGCTTTTCGGGAATACTTGCCCCTACTCTGGTAGCCGCGCCCGCATTGTGATCAGCTACGAGTTCCCGCTAAACGAGAGGATTCGCACCCTGCTGCGCTTGGAGGATCTGTACAGGCGCGCCCACTATTTCGCCTCGAAAAGCGATCCGGAGGAACATCACGTTGCGCTGACGTCGCTGTTCGAGATCCTCGATGTCGGAGGCCGCGCCGATCTCAAGTCCGACCTGATGCAGGAATTGGAACGCCAGAAACAACACCTCGACGCGTTGCGCAACAATCCCGCCATCTCCCAGGAGGCCCTGAAATCGGTGCTTGCCGACATCGAGAAAGCGATTTCCGACATGTTTCTCTCATCGGGAAAAACCGGTCAGGAGTTGCGCGAGAACGACTGGTTGATGAGCATCAAGCAGCGCTCCGCCATACCCGGCGGCGTGTGCCAGTTCGATCTGCCTTCGTATCACTTCTGGCTCAATCAAAGCGCCGAAGCGCGCCGTCTTGATCTGGGCGAATGGCTCGCGCCCTTCCTGCCGATCCGCAACGGCGTGCAGATCATCCTGAAACTGCTGCGGGAAAGCGGCAAGACCACCAGCCAGCTCGCGCATCAGGGAGTGTACCAGCAGACCATGGCGGGCCGGCTGGCGCAGATGCTGCGCATCCGCCTGGACAGCGCATACGACTGCGTTCCGGAAATCAGCGCCAACAAGTACGCGCTCAATGTGCGCTTCACCACCGCCATCGGCACTCAGCGGCGCACCAGCGTCGACGACGTGAAATTCGAACTGACGTTCTGCAACCTGTGATGAATGGCTGACTGCGATGAAAGCCGACGCAAAGAAAACGCGCATGGTGAACTGCCCGCGGTGCGGGACCGCCACGCCGTGGAGTGAGGCCAACGCCTACCGGCCGTTCTGTTCCGAGCGCTGCAAGCTGATCGACCTGGGCCAGTGGGCCACCGAGGGCTACCGGATTCCCCAGGAGGAAGCAGACACCGGCAAGTCTGAAGGCGAGGAGCGTTAGCCGCGGCGCCAGTGGCCGCCTACCACGCGCCGCGGATCATGGCCACCCCGTGCGCGCCGCGCGCACGCGCGCTGTCGAGATCGGACAATCGCATCCCGCCAAGCGCGAACACCGGCAGCGGGCGCCCGCCTGCGAGATCGCCGAAGCGCTGCAGGCCGATCCCGGGCAGGTCCGGTTGACCGGTCTTTTCCAGGACCGGCCCGAGCACCGCGAAATCGACGCCGAGTTCCGCTGCGTGCGCCAGTTCGGCCGCATCGTGACAGGAGGCGCCGCACCATTCGAATTGCGGTCGCTGCCGGGCCGCCATCAACGCTTGCGCGGGCAGGTGTACGCCATCGGCACCGATCCGTCCGGCAAGTTGTTCGTCGCCGTTGACCAGGACAATGCCCCCCAGGGCATGCGCGCGCTGCGCGACTTGTGCGGCGAAAGCCTCGCGCGCCGGTCGTTCGAGTTTTCCTTCCCTGATCTGCACCAGGCGCAGCCCCTTCGCGAGTGCGTCGTCGAGCTGCGCAAGCGCGCGCTCGACCCCCGTTTCCCAGGCATGGGTGATGGCGTAAACGATAGGCAGCGACAGTGCTTTCAGGACCGGCGCATTGGCCGGAAGCATCGGCGCGACCGACAACGCGCCGCAGCGTTGCCAGGCCAGCGCCTGCTCCTCGTGTGGATGCGGCTCGCCCTGCCATTTCAGCACGCGATGAAAGTGCAGGCGCACGGTCGCGTGCGGGTAGCTGTAAACGCGGGTAATCCAGGGATAGGCCTGCACCAGGTCGATGCCCAGCTCCTCGTGGAGTTCGCGCCTTAACGCCTCGGCGACAGGCTCGCCGGCTTCGACTTTGCCGCCGGGAAACTCCCAGTAGCCGGCGTAAGCCTTTCCCTGCGGTCTCTGCGCCAGGAGAAAGCT
Organism: Gammaproteobacteria bacterium; assembly: GCA_041497595.1. GTDB lineage: Bacteria > Pseudomonadota > Gammaproteobacteria > Burkholderiales > JACQAP01 > JACQAP01. The sequence goes on along the minus strand of JBGQGT010000076.1, from coordinate 4,334 downwards.
GCCGTCGTCGCGCTCGATCACCGCGGCCGCAACGTCCACCACTTTCGAAGGATGAAGGACGAAGGATGAAGGATCAGGGCAATCTCCGGCCTTGCGGTTGGATCGCTTACTTCCGCTTTCCGCCTTCACCCTTCATCCTTAGTCTTCCCGCCCAGTCGCGCGCGAAATGCCACGCCACGCGCCCGCTGCGCGAGCCGCGGGTGAGCGCCCATTGCAAGGCCTCGTGACGGGCCTGCGCGCGATCGCGTTGACCCACGCCGAGTTGCACGAGCCAGTAGTCCACGATCACCAGGTACTCGTCCTGATCGAAGGGATAAAAGGAAACCCACAGACCGAAACGCTCAGACAACGAAATCTTTTCCTCGACACTCTCGCCGGGATGGATTTCCTCGCCAAGATACTTGGTTTCGAGGTTCTCCTGCATGTACTCAGGCATCAGGTGTCGGCGGTTCGAAGTGGCATAGATCAGCAGATTTTCAGAAGTCGCCGAGATCGAGCCGTCGAGGATGACTTTCAGCGCCTTGTAACCCGGCTCGTCGGCGTCAAAGGACAGGTCGTCGCAGAACAGGATGAATTTGTACGGCGCATCGGCGACCAGGTCGACGATGTCCGGCAGATCCATCAGATCCTGTTTCTCCACCTCGATCAGGCGCAAGCCCTTCGCCGAGAATTTGTTGAGAACGGCCTTTACCAGCGAGGACTTGCCGGTGCCGCGCGCGCCGGTGAGCAGCACGTCGTTCGCGGTCAGCCCTTCGAGGAACTGCCGGGTATTTTGTTCGACCAGCCGGATCTGCTCGTCGATGCCCTGCAGGTCGGTGAGCCGGATCCTGTGCGGATGCGTCACCGGCTGCAGGAAGCCGCGGCCGTGGCGCTTGCGCCAGCGGTACGCAAGCGCCGCCTTCCAGTCTGGTGCCGGCAGCCTGGGCGGCAGTGCGTCCTCGAGGCGCTCCAGCACCTGTTCGGCGCGCTTGATCAGTCGGTCGATATCACTCATCGCTCAGCTGCGGTAGTCGGCGTTGATGCTCACGTATTCGTGCGACAGATCGCAGGTCCACACCGTTGCCGCCGAAGCCCCGCGGTTGAGCCCCACGCGCACCGTGATCTCCTGCTGTTTCATCACCCGCTTGCCATCTTCTTCGCGGTAGGCCGGTGCGCGGCTGCCGCCCTGCGCTACCATCACATCGTCGAGGTACAGATCGACTTTGGCAACGTCGAGATCGTCGATGCCGGCGTAGCCGATCGCCGCAAGTATGCGGCCGAGATTGGGATCTGAAGCGAAGAACGCCGTCTTTACCAGCGGAGAGTGGGCAATGGCATAGCCGACCTTGCGGCATTCGGTCTCGTTCATTCCGCCTTCGACGCGGATGGTGATGAACTTGGTTGCGCCTTCGCCATCGCGCACCAGCGCCTGCGCCAGAAAGCCCGCCACTTCGGTCACTGCATCGAGGAACAGCCTGAATTCCTGCGAGTCGGAGCTGGCGATCTCCGGCGCGCCGGAACGGCCGGTGGCCGCCAGAATGAAAGCATCGTTGGTGGAGGTGTCGCCATCGACGGTCACGCAGTTGAACGAGCGTTCCGCGGCGTAGGCGGTCGCCTGCTGCAGCAGCGTCTGGTCAACCGCTACATCAGTAGCCACGAAGCCCAACATGGTCGCCATGTTCGGCCGGATCATTCCGGAACCCTTGGCGATACCCGTTACCGTCACGCCATGGCCGCCGATGTCGATGCGCTTCGAGTACGCCTTCGGCACGGTGTCGGTGGTCATGATCGCCTGCGCCGCCGCTGCCCAGTTTGTCTCCGCGAGCGCGGCGATGCAGCGCGGCAGCCCGGCGGCGATGCGCTCGACCGGAAGCGGCTCCATGATGACGCCGGTGGAAAACGGCAGCACCTGTTCCGGTGTGCAACCGAGCAGCGAGGCGACCTCGTTGCAGGTCTGCCTGGCGCGCGCCAGACCGTCCTCACCGGTGCCGGCGTTGGCACAGCCGGTATTGACTACCAGCGCCTGAATCGAGCCGGTCTGCAGATGCGCCTTCGCCACCGTGACCGGTGCGGCGCAGAAGCGGTTGCGGGTGAATACGCCGGCAACCCGCGTCCCCTTGGACAGGGTCATCAGCATCAGGTCCTTGCGATTGGCCTTGCGGATACCGGCTTCGGCGACGCCGAGGCGCACGCCCTTCACCGGCAGCAGCGTCGCAGGATCAGGGGCGGATAGATTTACTGCCACTTGCCGGCTCCGGCCTGTCCGCTATCGGTATTTGCCGGCGCGCCGCGCACGGTGGCTCGACCCTCGTGCATCCGCTTCGCTCAGCCGAGCTTACCGTGGCACTGCTTGTACTTCTTGCCGGACCCGCACGGGCAGGGGTCGTTGCGCCCGACCTTCTGGCCGCCGCGCACGAACGGCTGGACTTTGGTTTCGGCGTTTGCCCTTTCGAGCGCCTCGTCGTGATCGGCATGCTGGTACTGCACGTTCTTGAGTTCGACCTGTTCCTTCTCGGCGACCGCCTGCGCCTCCTCGGCGGTCCTGATCTTCACGGTCATCAGGATGCGGGTGACCTCGGTACGCACGGTTTCGAGCATCAGCGAAAACAGCTCGAAGGCCTCGCGCTTGTACTCCTGCTTGGGGTTCTTCTGCGCATAGCCCCGCAGATGGATGCCCTGGCGCAGGTGATCCAGCGCGGCGAGGTGCTCGCGCCAGTGACTGTCCAGCCGGTCCAGCATGATCGCGCGCTCGTAGTGATGCACGGCTTCCGCGTCCACATTGCTGAACTTGTCCTCGTAATGCTTGTTGGCGGCCGCGATGATGCGGGCGCGCAGTCTTTCCTCGTCGAGGCTCTCGTCCTGCTTCAACCACTGCTGTAACGGCAGTTCCAGGCCCAGCTCGCCGGCAAGCGTCCTCTCGAGGCCGGGAACGTCCCACTGCTCCTCGACGCTCTCCGGCGGAATATGCTGCGATATCAGCGATTCGACCGTGCCTTCGCGCATCGAGCGGATGGTTTCCGAGATGTCGGTGGCTTCGAGCAGTTCGTTGCGCTGCTGGTAGATCACCTTGCGCTGGTCGTTGGAGACGTCATCGTATTCCAGCAGCTGTTTGCGGATGTCGAAGTTGCGCGCTTCGACCTTGCGCTGCGCGTTCTCGATCGCACGCGTGACCCAGGGGTGCTCGATTGCCTCGCCGTCGGGCATTTTCAGCCGGTCCATGATCGCCGCCACCCGGTCCGAGGCAAAGATGCGCAGCAGCGGATCCTCGAGGGACAGGTAGAAGCGGCTCGAGCCCGGGTCGCCCTGGCGGCCCGACCGCCCGCGCAACTGGTTGTCGACTCGCCGCGACTCGTGCCGCTCGGTGCCGATGATGTGCAGGCCGCCGGCACCGACCACCTGCTGATGCAGCCTCTGCCAGCGGTCGCGCATCTCGGCGACGCGCTTTTCCTTTTCCTGATCGGGAAGGCTGGCGTCGTTGCGGACCTTGTTGATCTCGGGTTCGGGATTTCCCCCCAGCACGATGTCGGTTCCGCGGCCCGCCATATTGGTGGCGATAGTAACCATCTTGGGCCGGCCAGCCTGGGCGATGATCTCCGCTTCGCGTGCGTGCTGCTTGGCGTTCAGTACCTGATGCGGCAGCTTGGCTTTTTCGAGTTGTGTGGCCAGCAGTTCCGAGTTCTCGATCGAAGTGGTGCCGACCAGAGCCGGCTGGCCGCGCTCGTAACAGTCCTTGATGTCGTTGATCACCGCCTGGTACTTCTCGCGCGCAGTCCGGTAGACCTGGTCCATGCGGTCTTCGCGGATCATCGGCATGTGGGTGGGGATGATCACCGTTTCCAGTCCGTAGATCTGCTGGAATTCATAGGCTTCCGTGTCGGCGGTGCCGGTCATGCCCGACAGCTTCTTGTACATCCGGAAATAATTCTGGTACGTGATCGAGGCCAGCGTCTGGTTCTCGCGCTGGATGCGCACCCCCTCCTTGGCCTCGATCGCCTGGTGCAGGCCCTCGGAGTACCGCCGGCCGGGCATGAGCCGGCCGGTGAACTCGTCCACGATCAGGACCTTGCCGTCCTGCACCACGTACTCGACATCGCGCTCGAACAGTGAATAGGCCTTGAGCAGCGCCTGGATGTTGTGGATCTTCTCGTTCTTGGTCGCATAGGCACGGTAGATCTCGTCGCGCTTCTTGACCTTGTCGGCCGGCGGCAGATCCTCGTCGCCTTCCAGCTCCGAGAGCTGCGCCGCCAGGTCCGGCACCACGAAGTGGTCCGGGTCCCCGGGCGACATGTGCTCGCGGCCGCGCTCCAGCAGGTCCACGTTGCGCGCCCGCTCGTCGATGGCGTAGAGCAGCGCGT
>JBGQGT010000075.1:0-8700 GCA_041497595.1 Gammaproteobacteria bacterium | reverse complement strand
TGGCGCGGCTCAAGCTTGGTCAGGCACACGCGCACGTTTTCCGGGTTCGGGGTCCAGGTGGCGCCGTGCGGATTGTCGCGGCAGCCGATGCCGCTCGGCCCGATGCGATACGGCGTCTTGGCGATGAAGGAGCGCGCGGTGTTCACCTGGTAGGAGAGCGCCTCCAGCGTTTCCATCACCGAGCGGTCGTCGGCGGCATGCACGATCGGGCAGGTGGTGTTATGCACGAAGTCCAGCCGTTGCGCGGGCACGCGCTTGCGATTGAGCTCGGTAAAGAACGAGAACATCCCGCCGCCGAGTTTGATGCCGGGGAAGGCGGCGCGCGCCGCGGCGTAGAGGTCTTCCAGCGGTGGCGCGGGCGGGCGCGGGCCGCCGGGCAGCACCGACTTCAGGTCGCCTACCGGCACCACCTCGATCGCCGCAAGCTTGAGCCCCGACTGTTTCACCATGTTCGCGAGCCGCTGCAGTTCCTTCTTGTAGCCATCCACGCTCTCGACCACGATTTCCAGCACCGCCTCGGCGCCGGTCTGTTCGCACAGCACCCTGTATCCGTACATCTCCTTGAGTCCGTGCTTCCGGCGCGGATCGAAATGGCAGACCAGGAAACGCGGTGCCGCGAGCTTCAGCAGCCCAAGCTGCCTGACCGCATGTTCGATCTCCTCCGCCGGCATCCCCAGGCCGAGCGGCCGCAGCGTGTCGCGGGCAGGCTGCCCGATTCTGATTTCGATGCCTTTGCCTGCTGCAGCCTTGGTGCCGCCGGAAGCCGATCCGCTGAGCCTGACCTTGGTCGACTGCTTCACTATTTCGCCGGCCTTGAGCGTGTACGGCCAGGGCAGCACCAGCGGACGCACATAGGTCTTGAACGAAGCGTCGGTCCAGTTGCGGTGATCCTCCATCTCGAAGGTGTCGCCCTCCATGCGCACGGTCGCTTTCAAACCCGGCATCACTTCGTGGGTGAGCGCGCGGATATTGAGGAAGGGCTGGATCGGGTTCACCAGCTCCGGAAACCTGTCCTTCACGATCCTCCCGTCCACGTGTTCCACTTCGACGGGAAACCCGGCCACACCCTTGAGCGGATGCAGCACTACGAACCCGGTGCGCGCCGTCTTGAAGTCGGTCTTTGGAATGGCGGTGCCGTCGAAAACCAGATTCCCGTCCCTGGTACCTTCGATTTTTGCGTCGTACGCGATCTCCTGGTCGGAGCGCCTGCACACTGCGTGGAAGGAAACCGAAAAACTGTCGGCACGCTGGTCGATGTTCAGATTGCTGATGGCCGGCGTGTAGGTGCCCCAGTTTTCATCGCGCACCAGAAAGCCCACAGCACGCAGCACTTCAACGCCATTGACCTTGAGGTAGCGCAACTGGCCGTTGTCGAACTCGACCGACATCGGCCCGGCCTTGAGTATCCGTCCCGGCGTGTCCGGCTGTTCGGTGCCGCACAGCGCGAGGGCTTTGGAGATCGCAGGAGTTTTCATCGCTTTCACCTCTCGCACAAATTGTTGGACGAACTACCTGTGAATGCGTGAAGGGTGAATGTGTGAAGGGAAAAGACGCGCTTTCCCCAGCTCCACTACGGGGGAGAGGGTTGGGTGAGGGGGCATCACGCCTTCACCTTTCACGCATTCACCCTTCACTCATTCACCCTTCACGCATTCACAAGACCCGTTCGTTAGACGGGTCGATGATGACGGCGCGGTTCATGTTGGCGGTCAGCTCGACGCGCTGGTTGATCTCGGTGACGTCGTGCGCCTGCAGCTCCGCGATCACTTCCGTGCCGCCGAGCTTGAAGGTGGCGTAGGTGCGCGAGCCGGTAGGCTGCAGCAGCTCGATGTTCGCGTTGTAGCGCGCCAGGCCGGGGCGGTTGTCGCCCTGGACCGCGCGGCTCATGTGCTCGGGACGCAGGCCCAGGATGATGGGCTGGTCGCGCTTTCCCGCGAGCCTGTCCTGGCGGCCTGCCGGGAGCGCCAGCAGCGTACCGTCGCCGAGCCGCACCGCCAGCCCGCCGTCGGCGGCGACCAGCGTCGCGTTGACGAATTTCATCGAAGGCGAACCGAGGAAGCCCGCAACGTATTTCGTAGCCGGACGTTCGAAAAGATCGAGTGGCGCGCCCGCCTGCTCGATCTGGCCGTCGCGCAACAGCACGATGCGGTCGGCCATGGTCATCGCCTCGATCTGATCGTGGGTGACGTAGATCATGGTCCGGTGCAGTTCCTGGTGCAGGCGCTTGATCTCGCCGCGCATCTCGTCGCGTAGCTGCGCATCGAGGTTGGAGAGCGGTTCGTCGAACAGGAACAGCCGGGCGTTGCGCACGATCGCGCGGCCGATCGCGACACGCTGCAACTGGCCGCCGGAAAGCTGGCGCGGGAAACGGTCGCACAAGTGATCGATGCCGAGCATCTGCGTGGCGCGCCGCACCTTGGGTTCGATTTCCGCCTTGGGCGTCTTGCGCGAGCGCAGGCCGAAGGCGATGTTGTCGAACACCTTCATGTACGGGTAAAGCGCGTAGTTCTGGAACACCATCGCGATATCGCGGTCGCGCGGCGGCAGGTGATTGACGATCTCGCCGCCTATTTCAATGGTGCCCCGGTCGGCATCCTCCAGCCCGGCGATCGTCCGCAGCAGCGTGCTCTTGCCGCAACCGGACTGGCCCACCAGTACCGTGAATTCACCCGCGGGAATCTCCAGGTCCATGCCGCGCACGGCGTGCACCTGTCCGTAGTACTTGTGTAGTGCCGTTATCTTTAAGTCAGCCATTTTCGAAATCCGTGGTTAGTGGCTAGCGGCTCGTGTCTCGTCAATACGACTGCCGTTTTGTATGGCAGCACGCAGCACACAGCACTCAGCACCGAATTCATCCTTTTACGGCTCCCAGCGAGATGCCGCGCACCAGGTAGCGCTGCATGAACGCCACCGCGACGAAGATCGGCACCGTTCCCAATACCGACATCGCTGAAATCTTGGCCCAGAAGTTCGACTGGCCGCCGAAGTAGTGGGTGACTTGCACGGTGTAAGTCGTGACCTCGGTGCGCGTCAGCACCAGCGCGAAGATGAAATCGTTCCACGCGAACACGAAAGTGAAGATCGCGGTCGCTAACAGTCCTGCCCGGCACATTGGAAAAACCACTTTCCAGATGACCTGCCAGCGGCTGCAGCCGTCAACAAGCGCGGATTCTTCCAGTGCCCTGGGGATGTCGAGAATGTAGCCGCGCATCATCCAGATCACATACGGAAGATTGAACGCCGTGTAGAGCAGGATCACGCCGATGTAGGTATCGACGAGCCCCAGCCAGACGTAAAGCAGGAAGATGGGGAACACCACGGCGATCGGCGGGATCATGCGCTGCGAAATGATCCAGTTGGCCAGGTGTTCGCCGCCGGTCCGGAACCTTGCCAGGCTGTAGGCGCAGATGGTGCCCAGGAACATCGCGATCACGGTGCTCAACCCGGCGACTACGAAACTGTTCCAAACCGTGATCGCGTCGCCGTCCTTGAACAGCACCGCGTAATTGTCGAAGTGGATCCGGCCCGGATACCACTTGGGCGGAAACGAGTAGATCTCCTCCGGCGTCTTGAACGAGATCATGAACAGCCAGTAGATCGGAAACAGGAACAGCGCCGTGATCGCGGCCGCGGCGGCCAGGCGCACGCCGGTGCGCAGTGCGTAGCGTTGTTTGAGGGTCATCATCTGGACAATTCAACCCTCTTTAACGCCAACAACACCACCACCGACAGCAGGATGATCACCAGGAACGCCACTGCCGCGGTGTAACTGGTCTCGAACTGCTGGAAGCCCTTGATGTAGGTGAAGATCGAAATGGTCTCGGTCATGGTTCCGGGGCCGCCCTTGGTGAGCGCCCAGACGATGTCGAACAAGCGGAACAGGTCCAGTCCGCGGATCAGTATGGTGATCGCCATCACCGGCCAGATGGCTGGCAGGACGATCTTGAAGAAAGTGCGCCACCAGCCGGCGCCGTCGATCGCCGCGGCCTCGAGCTGCGACTTGTCCACGTTGGCGAGAGCGGCGAGCAGCAGCAGGAACATGAACGGCGTCCACTGCCAGACCTCGGCCGCGAGGATCGCCGGATAAACGAGGTGGGGGCTGATGGTCCACAGCAGCGTCAGTTCCTCGCCCCAGATCCAGCCGATGATCTGGTTGATCGGCCCGAAGCGGTGGTTGAACATCAGCGACCAGGTCGCGCCCGAGACGATCGGCGACACCACCACCGGCAGGACCAGCAGCGCGATGAAAATCTGCCGGCCCGGCAGCCGGTCGAGGAACAACTGCGCCATGGCCAGCCCCAACAGCAGTTCGAGCGGAAGCGCAATCACGGTGAAGATCACGGTGTGCAGCAGCGCTTCCCACAGGCGCGTGTCGTCGAACAACTGCGCGTAATTGGTGAAGCCGATGAAATCGGTGCTGGTCTCGGTCATGGTGATGCCCTGGAAGCTCACCAGCAGCAGATAGACCAGCGGGAATATTCCGATCAGCAGCAGGACGAAAATCGCCGGCCCGATCAGCAGGTATTTGAAATTGCGCTCGCCGAAACTGGCGCGAACCGTTGCCGAAAGTGAAGTCAAGGTAAAAGCCTTTGCAGGGACAAAAAAGGGAGCGCCAAGGCAACGGCACTCCCGCCATTTTGTCCCGCCGCGGCTGCCCCGATTGGCGCTTGCCGCCGCCGATCCATCTTATGAAGACGGCGCGAGCCGCCGGTTCATTTCTTCGGGTAGGCGCCGGATTTCGCGGCCCAGGCGTTGTACACCACCTTCTGCTTGTTCACCCCGACCTGCTTGGTGACCGCATCCCACTGCTTGGCGACGTCGTCAAGAATCTTCTTCGGATCCTCCCCTGCCCAAAGCCGGCTGATGCCCTGGCGCAGCGCCTCTTCATACTTGTCGGTCTGGATCAGCGACAGGTCGAGCAAACCGGTCTCTGCACCCGCCTTCAGCGCCGCGAGATAATCCTTCGCATCCGGCCACAGCTTCAAGTAACCCGGATTGGTGAAGTGCGAGTTGCGGAACGGGTCGCGAAGCGCATAAGGCAGTTGCACGCGCTTGTTGCTGATCTCTTCGCTGTTCAGCCACTGGATGAACAGATAAGCCGCTTCCTTGTTCTTGCTGGTCGAAGCGACCGACAGCGCGAAGCCCGCGGCCAGTTCGGGATGCCCGCCGGGCGGCAGCGCATAGCCGACCTTGCCGGCGATCGTGGATTTCGGCACCCAGTCGAGCGCCTTCTCGTTGGCGAGATAACCGGCGGCGAAGCGGCCATAGGGCGGCCACGAGATGGTCATCGCGCTTTCGCCCTTGAGGAAAGTCGCCAGGTTCTCGACGAAGCCGAACTTCTCCACGCCGGGGGGCATGAAGCGGTTCTCCTTGCGCATCTCGGTGAACACCTTGACCCCGATCGGGCTGTTCACGGTCGCCTTCATGTCGGCATCGAAGAACTTGCCGCCTTCGACGCGGAAGCGCTCCTGGAACATGAACATGGTGTACGGCGGTTCGCGGAAGAACGCGGCGCCGTAGATGCCTTCCTTCTTCAGCTTCTCGGTGAGGAACGATCCGATTTCGTCGAACTGCTTCCAGGTCTTCGGCGGCGCGAGGTCGTAACCGTACTTGGCCTTGAAGTCCTTCCTGAGGTCGGCGCGGGCGAAGATGTCCTTGCGGTAGTAGAACACGAACACGTCGCCGTCATCGGGAAAGCCGTAGATCTTTCCGTTCACCGTCATCTGGTTGTCGCGGTATGTCGGTGCGATCGTCTGCAGTTCGGAGCGGAAGCCGTACTTGTCCACAAGGGGATCGAGCACTTCCAGTGCGCCAGCCTGCGCCAGGTCGGGCATCCACGCCGGGATGACGTTGAGCGCATCGTACGCGCCGGTGCCGGCGCGATATTCCTGCATGATCTTGGTGAACATTTCCGCGGTCGGTACTTCGACCACTTTCACCTTGCAGCCGGTTTCCTTCTCCCACAGCGGACCGGAGAAGTTCAGCGGGTCGAGCGACTGCAAACCCGCTTCCCAGACGATGGTGATGGTTTTGCCGGCGCAGATCTTCTTGGCGGCTTCGACGGCAGTTTTCGCTCCGTTTTGCGCACCGGCTACGCCCGCCGAGGCAACGGCCACGACAGTAGCGATCGACAGCAGCAAACCTTTGAGCAGACCTGGCCGGCGAAGGATGGTTGACTGGTCTTTCATGATGCCTCCTCCGTGAGTTATAAGTTTTTGATTGTTCGCCCTTTATGGCGAGCGATTCAGCACAGCGTCCCGATTATGTTGAAGCGCCCCCCAGAGTGTCAAGCAAACCCGGAACAAGCGCACTTTCGCCGCATTGCAGCGAAGCCGGATCGGGAGAGAATCCCTGCTGCCTGGACGATTCGCCGGCGCCGGGAAATCTCGGCCTCGCATCCCAATGGGACTTTTGTGGTGCAATAGACGTTTGCGCGTCCCGCATTCTTCGAAGGAACTTCCTTGAACGTTTCGATTCTCCAGGCGGCAACGCAGTTGCTCGATCAGCGGCTGTCGCTTACGCCGATCACCGACCTGCCGGAACCCATGCGACCCCGGAGCGAATCGCAGGGCTATCAATTGCAGAGAGTGCTCAATGGCCTGCTGACCGTGGCTGGAATGGGCGAACAGGTCGGCCACAAGATCGGCTGCACCACTTCGGTGATGCAGGCTTTCCTGAATATCCCCAATCCCTGCGCCGGCCGCGTTTTCGAGAAGACGGTGCTGCGTCGCGCGGGACGCGTGCCGCGCTCCGGTTTCCTCAAACTCGGGATCGAGTGCGAGATCGCAGTCGAACTCTCCCGCGATCTGCAGCCGGAGGCAGCGCCGTTCACGCGCGAGAGCGTCGCGAACGCGGTGGGCGCGGTGATGGCGGCGATCGAAATCGTGGACGACCGCTATGCACACTATCCTACGCTCGGCGTGCCGACGCTCATTGCCGACGACTTCTTCGATTCAGGCTGCGTGCTGGGCGATCCGGTGCGCGACTGGCGGCGGCTGGATCTGGCGCGACTGTCCGGCACCGCCACTGTGAATGGCGTCGAAGTGGGTCGTGGAACCGGCGCACTGGTAATGGGCCATCCTTTCGAGGCGTTGGCGTGGCTGGCAAACTCTCGCGCGAAGCACGGCCTCGTAGCGCTTCATGCCGGCGAGTTCGTGCTGCTCGGCAGCGTGGTCGAGACCAAGTGGCTCAACGCCGGCGACCGGGCGCGCATCGACATCGAATCGCTGGGCGAGGTGCAGCTCACGGTGGACCCGTGAGAGACAGGTCCGAGGGCCGAGGTACGAGATTCGAGTAAAAGTCATTACCGCGCATGTCGTGTTGAAAAAAAGTGACTTGGGAACGGGAAAAAACGGCGACGGTATCACTAATCGGTTTTACTCGGCCCTCGAACCTCGGCCCTGACTTCATGAAAGAAACCTACACCCCCGGCTACAGCGAAGCTGCGGCGGCATTCATGGCGCGCCGGCGGTTGGACCCGAACGGCGCGTTCTTTCTGCCGTATCTCAAACCCGGCATTACGGTGCTCGACTGCGGCTGCGGGCCGGGAACGATTACCCGCGACATCGCGCAGCGCATCGCGCCCGGCCGCGTCGTCGGGCTTGATTTCAACGCAGAGCAAGTCACAGTCGCGTCGCGCGATGCCAGGTCACAGGGCATCGCCAACGTCGAGTTCAAACAAGGCAGCGTGTACGAATTGCCGTTTGCGGACGCCTGGTTCGATGCAGTGTTCTCGCATGCCCTGCTGGAGCATTTGCGCGAACCGGCAAAAGCGGTCGCGGAATTCAGTCGCGTGCTCAAGCCGGGTGGCGCGCTGGGCGTGTGCACGCCGGACTGGGGTGGATTCCTGGTGGCGCCGCCGTCGGAGAAACTCTTGCTGGCGTTCGAGGCGTACAAGGAATTGCAGAACCGCAACGGCGGCGACGCGTACTGCGGGCGCAAGCTGGGCGGGTTCCTTGCGGACGCCGGATTCGGAAAAATCGAGCTGCGCGCCCGCTACGAGAACTACGACCCGCTCACCGTCATCGGCGACTTTCTCGCGTTTAATCTGGAAGAGGCGGGCGACGCGAGGAACGCTGAAGTGTGGCGGAAGTGGGGACGCAGCCCGAACGGCATGTTCGCGCAGGCGTGGGTGAGTTGTGTGGGAAAAAAGCGTGAAGGGTGAATGAGTGAAGGGTGAAGGGTGAAGGGTGACAACCGGCCGGCCCAAATGCCGGCGACAATAACGTTCGACGCAAAGAACGAAGGAAGGAAACAAGGGTTCGCGAAGGAATCGATAAACCCCTGCGAATTTCTTGAAAATGCCGTTACCCCTCGTCGTTGTCGTCACCCTTCACGCCTTCACTCGTTCACCCTTCACACCTTCATTCATTCACCCTTCACCATGAAAGAAAAACCGGCAGGCGCGCGAACGCGCACTGCCGGTTTTGAGTTGAATGCTGCTTTGTAGTTGTTGGTGTCTTAGTAAAGCACAACCGGGTTGCCGGGCGAGCCGGTGGCGCCGATCATGCGCAGCGGTGCCCAGATGAACGCGCCTTCCTTGATGCCGGCGGCTACCAGCGACTCGGTGTCCACGTTCTCCAGGTTCCAGATCCCGCGGCGCGTCTGTTCGCCGGTATGGCACGGCACGGCGTAACCGTCCCCGTCCTCGCCGAACGGCTGCGCGTCGTTTGCCGACGTGTCACCCATCTGCAGGGCGAT
>JBGQGT010000074.1:0-8735 GCA_041497595.1 Gammaproteobacteria bacterium | reverse complement strand
GCGTCTGGTAGTAACCAAGCTCAGCCCGTCGATTCGAAAACTGGATCTCGCGGCAGGCGCGATCCCCAGCATTCCCGTGGAGGCCATCGCCCCATTCCTGACCAAGCCGCTGGTGATTGCCGAGGGCGAAATGGCCGCCGCGCCGATTCTGGTTGCCGGGCAGGAAAACCGAGTCGTGCTCTCCGCGGGCGATATTGCCTACGCCAAAGGCGTGGTCTATGGGGATGGCACGGAGTGGAACATATATCGACCGGGCCGTGATCTGGTCGACCCGGACACCAAGGAATTGCTCGGGCGCGAGGCCGTGCACCTGGGCGAATTGAAAGTAAGCCAGTTCGGCGACGTCAGCAGGGTTGCGATTACCAAGTCGGTCCTGGAAATCGCCCCCGGCGACCGTCTGGTAAAGATCGTGCCAACCCCGGTGCTGCCCTACATTCCGCGCGCGCCGAGCAAGCAGATCAAGGGCAAGGTGATCGCGGCCCAGAACAGCACCATCACGGAAATTGGTCCGCATATGGTAGTGGTATTGAACCGTGGCGCGCGCGAAGGTCTGGAAACAGGCAACGTACTGGCCCTGTATCGCGATCTGCCCATGGTCAGGCCGGCCGGTGCGACCGATCCGAAAGAGAGGATCAAGCTGCCGGCTGAGCGCTATGGGGTCGTGTTCGTATTCCGCGTTTTCGAGAAGGTGTCCTACGCGCTGGTAATGCACACGACGCGGCCGGTCAACCTGCTCGACGTCGTGCAAACGCCCTAGTCCAGCGGCCGACGGCGCATGCCGCCGGATCAGGAACTCCTCGCCTGGCTCAAGCTCGGCCTCGTTGCCGAGCTCACTCCCGCTTCCTTTCGCAAACTGCTCGGCGAATTCGGCGGCCCGGAAGCCGTGTGCGTGGCGAGCCGATCCGCGCTCGGGCGCATCGTCCCGAACGAAGTCGCGGATGCCATCCTGCGCGGTCCGGACATCGCCCGCGTCGACGCCGCGCTGCGCTGGCTCGAAGAGCCGGGTAACCGCGTCATCAGTCTCGCGGATGCGGCCTATCCGCGTCTTCTGTTGGAGATCACCGACCCGCCTCCGCTGCTGTATGTGAAGGGCGATTCAGGATTACTCAACGGCGCGGCGCTGGCGGTTGTCGGCAGCCGCAATGCCACCCCGCAGGGCAGCGCCAACGCGGAGGCCTTCGCCCGCGAACTTTCCGACGGCGGATTTACGGTCATTAGCGGACTTGCGCTCGGCATCGACGCCGCCGCGCATCGCGGCGGGCTTTCCGGTGCATCCTCTTCGCTGGCGGTGCTCGGCACCGGCCTCGATATCGTCTATCCGGCGCGCAATCGCGATCTTGCGCATCAACTGGCGGCGCAAGGCGCGCTGGTTTCGGAGTTTCCGCTGGGAACACCTGCGCTGTCGGGAAATTTCCCGAGGCGTAACCGGCTGATCAGCGGACTGGCGCGCGGCTGTCTGATCGTCGAAGCCGCGCTCAGGAGCGGATCGCTGATCACGGCGCGTTATGCGCTGGAGCAGGGGCGCGAGGTGTTCGCGATCCCCGGTTCGATCCACTCGCCGCTGTCGAAGGGTTGTCACCAGCTAATCAAGCAGGGCGCCAAACTGGTCGAAAGCAGCAACGACATCCTGGAAGAACTCGGCGCCGCGGTGCGCGTCCAGACCGCAACGCTCGGCAAGGCGGATGCCTCGCCCGAGCACGTCGAACTGCTCGCGGCGCTCGGTTTCGACCCGCTTGACCTCGACACGCTGTGTGAACGCAGCGGCTTGACGCCGGAAACCGCTTCGGCGATGCTGTTGACACTGGAACTCGACGGCACTGTGAGCCGGCTACCGGGCGGCAAGTTCCAGCGCGTGCGCTAGCGTCAGGGGCGTCAATACCTCCAGACAGGGGCTCATGTTCGACATACTCGTCTTCCTGTTCGAAAACTACTTTCATGCCGGTGCCTACCCCGATCAACAAACCCTTACCAAGCGCTTGTCCGCCGCTGGATTCGACAGCAGGGACATCTCACAGGCCCTGACCTGGCTGACCGGCCTGGAGCGCGTCGGCCACAGTAACTCCCGCTTTTCCAGCAGCGACGGATTCCGTTTTTACACCGAGCAGGAACTGGCCGGACTGACGGCCGAGGCGCGCGGCTTCCTGCTCTTTCTCGAGACGGCGGGCGTGATCAAGGCGTTGCAGCGCGAACTCGTCATCGAACGGGTGCTGGCGCTGGATGAGCCGGCAGTGGACCTCGAGAAGGTAAAGCTCATTGTCCTCATGGTGTTGTGGAACCAGAACGAATCGGTGGATTCTCTGGTGCTCGAGGAGCTGGTAGCGCCAAATCAGGAACGCTATCTGCAATAACCATCCGTTGCCTGAACCAGCGCTTGCTCCGCCGCCGGTAAGTTCTTATCATTCCGCGCTCCTTTTTCGGCCGGACGCGCAATGTCCCAAAATCTGCTGATCGTCGAGTCTCCTTCCAAGGCAAAGACTCTCAAGAAGTATCTGGGCCGCGGTTTCGATATCGTCGCCTCGTATGGCCACGTCCGCGACCTGGAGGCCAAGGAAGGCGCGGTGGATCCGGCGGACAACTTCCATATGAAGTACGCGCTGGTCGAAAAGAACAGGAAGCATGTGGACGCAATCGCCAAAGCAGTGGGAAAGGCCGACAGGATTTATCTGGCCACCGACCCGGACCGTGAGGGCGAGGCCATCGCCTGGCACCTCAGCGAAATCCTCAAAGGCAAGAAGCTGCTCAAGAACAAGAAACTTCACCGCGTGGTGTTCTACGAGATCACCGAATCCGCGGTGATCGACGCGGTCGCCAAACCGCGCCAGATTTCCATGCCGCTGGTGAACGCGCAGCAGGCGCGCCGCGCACTCGACCACCTGGTCGGCTTCAAGCTGTCGCCGCTGTTGTGGAAGAAGATCGGCCCCGGGCTGTCCGCCGGCCGGGTACAGAGCCCGGCGCTGCGGCTCATCGTCGAGCGTGAGCAGGAGATCGAGAAATTCAAGAGCCGCGAGTACTGGACCATACATCTCGACAGCCACAAGGAAAAACAGAAATTCGGCGCGCGCCTGATTCAGTATCGCGGCGACAAGGTCGAGCAATTCACGATCGTCACCGACGAGCAGCACCGGCAGGTGGTCGCCGACATCGAAAAGACCGCAAAGGGCACGGCCAAGGTGGTGCGCGTCGAGCGCAAGCCCAAGAGCCGCCAGCCGGCCACGCCGTTCACCACCTCGACCATGCAGCAGGAAGCGGTGCGTAAACTGGGCTTCACCACCGAGCGCGCGATGCGAACCGCCCAGCAGCTCTACGAAGGTGTGGATATCGGCGGCAGCACGGTGGGTTTGATCACCTACATGCGGACCGATTCGCTGGCGCTCGCCAACGAAGCGGTGCACGAACTGCGCGACTACATCCAGAAGATGTTCAACGCCGACTATCTGCCGCGCGCGCCGATCCTGTACCGCAGCAAATCGAAGAACGCCCAGGAAGCGCACGAGGCAATCCGCCCGACTTCCGTATTCCGTACCCCGGAGTCGATCCGCAAGTACCTGACCCCGGACCAGGCCGCCCTCTACGAAATGATCTGGAAGCGCACGCTCGCCTGCCAGATGACACCGGCCAGGTACGATACGACGACGGTGGATCTCGCAGTCGGCCGCGCCGATACCCTGTTCCGTGCCAACGGCCAGATTCTGGTGTTCCCCGGCTTCATGGCCGTTTACCTCGAAGACGCCGATGACGCGGAGCAGGAAGAGGAGGCCAGGCTTCCGCGTTTGGAAGAGAAGGACACCGTACCGATCGACCGGCTTTTCGGCGAGCAGCATTTCACCCAGCCACCGCCGCGTTACACCGAAGCAAGCCTGGTAAAAACCCTGGAGGAATACGGGATCGGCAGGCCTTCGACCTACGTCAGCATTATTTCCACGCTGCAGGATCGCGGCTACGCGTTGCTGGAGAAGAAGCGCTTTTTGCCGACTGACATCGGCCGGCTGGTCAACGGATTTTTGACTTCGCACTTCAACCACTACGTGGACTACGGCTTCACCGCCAATCTGGAAGAAGAGCTGGACGAGATATCCAACGGCGAGCGCGACTGGATTCCGGTGCTCAAGGACTTCTGGAAAGATTTCTCGCGCGACCTCAAGTCCAAGGAGAAGGTTGCTCGCGGCAGCCCGCTCGACGAATTCTGCCCAAAGTGCGGCAAGCAGCTATTCCTGCAGAACAGCCGCCGCGGCATGTTTATTGGCTGCAGCGGTTATCCCGAATGCGATTACACCCGGCCCTGGGGCGACCAGCCCGAGGGCCCGGTAATCCTCGGCAGCGATCCGGCAACCGGTCTCGAGGTACTGCTTCTCAAGGGGCCCTACGGCCTTTACGTCCAGCTCGGGCAGACGCCGCAGGACAGGACCGTGAAACCGAAACGCGCCGCATGGCCGAAGAACATTCCCGCCGCATCGGCAGACCTGGACACCGCGCTCAAGCTGCTCGCGCTGCCGCGCCAGCTCGGTTTGCATCCGGAAACCGGCAAGCCGATCGAAGCCAGCATCGGACGCTTCGGCCCGTACCTGAAACACGACGGCATGTTCAAGTCCATTCCCAAAGCCGACAACGTGCACGACATCGCCTTGGCGCGGGCACTCCAGCTGCTTGCGGAAAAGAAGGCCAGCGGTACCGGTGGACGCGCGCTCGGCGCACACCCGGAGGATGGCAGGTCGGTGGTGGTTCACAACGGCCGCTACGGGCCTTATGTGAAGCACGGCAAGATCAACGCCACGATTCCGCCTTCGGCCGATCCCGCCAAGCTGACTTTGGAAGAGGCAGTGAAACTGCTGGCCGCAAAGTCCGCGAAGGGTTCCACCGGCAAGAAAAAACCCCCCGCCAAGGCGAAGGGTCCGAAACGCAAGGCCGCCTGAGGGCGGCACTCAGACGTCGAGGTTGCGCACGCCCAGGGCGTTGGTCTCGATGAACGCGCGGCGCGGCTCCACCATGTCCCCCATCAGCGTGGTGAAAATCTCGTCTGCCGTAATCGCGTCTTCGATCTGGGTTTTGAGCAAGCGACGCGACTTCGGATCCATGGTGGTTTCCCACAATTGTTCGGGATTCATCTCGCCGAGTCCCTTATAGCGCTGGATCGAGACCCCTTTCTTGACCTCCTCGAGCAACCAATCGAGGGCCTCCTTGAACTCGCCAACCTGGCGTTCCTGGTCGCCGCGCTTGACGTATGCGCCCTCCGCCAGCAGGCCATGGAGGACCTGCGCGGTCTGTTTGATCTGCGCGTAATCGCCGCTGTCGAGAAACTCGTTGTCCAGATAGCCGATCCGCAGATTGCCGTGCCTTAGCCGCTTGATCACCAGCACCTGGGTTTCGTTCTTCTGGTCATACTGCGGCTCGATCACCAGGCCCGCCGGCTTGCACAGGGCCGTGAGGCGTTCTGCGGAACGCTGTGCCGCCTGGGCGTCGGCAAGACTGATTTCGGGATCTTTCAGCAGCGCCGCCAACACCGCGGAATCGATGCGCTTGCCGAGGCGCTCGATCACCGCCTCGGCGAGGATGTACGAACGGGCCACCGATTCCAGCGCATCCTGCGCCAGCGCCGCCCGCCCGCCCCCGGGGTAGAGCTCGGCCTCCTTCAACGCCAGCCGCAGCAGATACTCCTTCAATTCGTGATCGTCCTTGAGATAGCGCTCCTCCTTGCCGTGTTTGACCTTGTAGAGCGGCGGCTGGGCGATGTAGATGTGGCCGCGTTCGACCAGATCCGGCATCTGCCGGTAAAAGAACGTCAGCAACAGCGTGCGGATGTGCGAGCCATCGACATCCGCGTCGGTCATGATGATGATGCGGTGATAACGAAGTTTCTCCGGCTTGAAGTCTTCCTTGCCGATGCCGGTTCCGAGCGCGGTGATCAGGGTGGCGATTTCCTGAGAAGACACCAACTTGTCGAAGCGCGCCCTCTCGACATTGAGAATCTTGCCCTTGAGCGGCAGGATCGCCTGGAATTTCCGGTCGCGTCCCTGCTTTGCCGAGCCGCCGGCAGAATCACCCTCGACCAGATAGAGCTCGCACAGCGCCGGATCCTTCTCCTGGCAGTCGGCGAGCTTTCCCGGCAGGCCGAATCCGTCGAGCACACCCTTGCGGCGGGTCATTTCCCGCGCCTTGCGCGCGGCCTCGCGCGCGCGCGCCGCTTCGATGATCTTGCTGACGATGATCTTGGCATCGCTGGGCTTTTCCAGCAGCCAGTCGTGCAAGGCCTGCGATATCGCGTCTTCCACCACCGGCCGCACTTCGGATGACACCAGTTTGTCCTTGGTCTGCGACGAGAATTTCGGATCCGGCAGCTTGATCGACAGAATGCAGCTGAGGCCTTCGCGCATGTCGTCGCCGGTGGTTTCGACCCTGGCTTTCTTGGCCTGCTCCTTGGCCTCTATGTACTGGTTCAGGGTGCGCGTCATCGCCGCGCGCAATGCGGTCAGATGGGTGCCGCCATCGCGTTGCGGAATATTGTTGGTGAAGCACAGCACCGATTCCTGGTACGAGTCGTTCCACTGCATCGCGACTTCCAAGCCGATCCCGTCGCGGTCGTAGACCGCGTGGAATATGTTCGGGTGCAGGACAGTCTTCGAGCGGTTGATGTATTCGACGAAGCCCTTGACGCCGCCGGCGAAGGCGAAGGTCTCTTCCTTGGCATTGCGCTGGTCATTCAGCTCGATGCGCACGCCGTTGTTGAGGAAGGAAAGCTCGCGCAGCCGTTTCGCCAGGATGTCGTAATGGAACTCGATGTTGCCGAAGACTTCTGGGTTCGGGTGGAAATGCACTTCCGTGCCGCGACGTTCCGTCGTCCCGACGACTTTCAGAGGAGAAACCGGATCACCGTTGCGGAATTCCATGAAATGCACCTGCCCGTCGCGGCGGATCGTCAGCTTCAGCCAGTCGGACAGCGCGTTCACCACCGACACGCCCACGCCATGCAGACCGCCGGAGATCTTGTAGCTGTTGCTGTCGAATTTACCGCCGGCATGAAGCACGGTCATGACGATTTCAGCGGTGGATCGTGCTTCCTCGTCTTGCGGGTGGATGCCGGTCGGAATTCCGCGCCCGTTGTCGACGACGCTGATGGAATTGTCGCTGTGGATCACCACCTTGATTTCGTTGCAATGCCCGGCCAGAGCTTCGTCGATGGAGTTGTCGAGCACCTCGAACACCATGTGGTGCAGCCCGGTGCCGTCGCTGGTGTCGCCGATGAACATGCCGGGACGCTTGCGGACCGCCTCGAGGCCCTTCAGAACCTTGATGCTGTCCGAGTTGTATTCTGATTCTGACATTTGTGCAATACCGCTGTGAATTTCAGATGCGCATCGGCATCACGACGTACTTGAATTCCTTGTTTTCCGGCACCGAGATCAGCATGCTGCTGTTGGCGTCGCCGACCGCGCAGTCCACGTCCTTCGCGTCCAGGTTGTTGAGCACATCGAGCAGATAGGTGATGTTGAAGCCGATGTCGAGGGCGTCGCCGTTGTAGTCGATCTCGAGCTCTTCCTCGGCCTCTTCCTGCTCGGCGTTGGTGCAGACGATCTTGAGGCTGCTGGCACCGATCACCCAGCGCACGCCGCGGAACTTCTCGTTCGAAAGTATTGCAGCCCGCTGCAACGCCTGTTGCAGCAACAGGCGGTCCAGGGTGAAGTGCTTCTTGTAGTTGGTCGGTATTACCCGCGTGTAGTCGGGAAATTTTCCATCGACGACCTTCGAAACCAGGTTTATTCCGGAAAAGCGGAACTGCACCTGGTTCGGCAGAATCTGGATTTCGACTTCGTCTTCGCCGTCCGCCAGCAGCTTGGCCAACTCCAGCACGGCCTTGCGCGGAATGATTACCTCCGACCGCGCCACCGATTGCGGCAGTTTCGCGGCCGCGTAGGCCAGCCTGTGGCCGTCGGTCGCCACCATGGTCAGCTGACGGTCCTCGACCACCAGTAACAGGCCGTTGAGATAGTAACGGATATCCTGCTGCGCCATACCGTACTGCACCAGCAGCAGCAGCTGCCTGAGCACTTTCTGCGGCAGTCGTACCGAGACCGCTCCATTGCCGCCGTCCGCAAATTTTGGAAAATCCTGCGCCGGCAGGGTCTGCAAGTTGAATCTGCTCTTCCCCGCCTTCACCTGCAGACGCCCTTCCTGCGCATCCAGGCTGACGACGGTTTTGTCCGGAAGCGAGCGTAGGATGTCCTGCAACTTTCTGGCCGACACCGTCACCGCGTAGCGCGACGCGGCCTTCTCCAGCACCGCAGAGGTGGCCACCTGGATTTCCAGGTCGGTGGCCAACAGGTTCAGGGCCGTGCCATCCGCTTCCAGCATGACGTTCGAGAGGATCGGCAGCGTATGCCGGCGTTCCACGATTCCGGATACTGCCTGCAATGGCCGCAAGAGCACGTCTTTTTCTATTTCTAAGATCTTCATTCTTGAACCTTAATAAAATTAATAGATTGCGGAAAACCTGTTGGCTGTCGCACTTGTCGCTTTGAAAACATGCGCTTCCGATTCTGTATAACTCGTGTAGCGGCAGTGGACGGATTGTGGATACTTGCTGCCGATCCGATGCCACGCTGCTTATCAACAAACTGTACAGACTTTATCAACCGCGCAGCGTCTGCAGGAGCGCGTCGAAGTCACGGGTAATCTCGGCATTGCCGGCGCGCAGATCCGCTATTTTGCGGCAGGCATGCAGCACCGTGGTGTGGTCGCGGCCG
>JBGQGT010000073.1:0-8774 GCA_041497595.1 Gammaproteobacteria bacterium | reverse complement strand
CGTCATTCGGCGACGGCCTGACACGGATCGCCAGCGGAACCACCGCCGCGTCCGCGGCACGCGCAGGCATCTCCAGCACAATCCTTCCGGTAGCGGCGTCATCCGCGATCGGGCGATCGCCGAAAAGGTCGGCGCGCACCTTGCGCCAGATTTCCGTGTTCGGATTCACGCTATCGTCCGCCGCAGTGGCGGTCAGCACGATCAGCGACAGAAATAATACCGGGAGGATTCGACGCACGGTATTCGTCTGATTTCAGCGCAAAAAACAGGCGCGCCCGGCTTCAGTGACGGACGCGCGGTAACGTCTCGCTGCTTTCTGGGCATCTTCATTATCGCGCAGCGTCGAACCGCGCTCGCCGGCGATCGTGACCGCTTTCGCCATGGTCTGGGCTTCGACGAATTCGTCGTACTTGTACTGCTCTGCCAGACGATCGATGGTACATGAGCATTTGTTCAGCAACTCGAACTGCCCGCCGGTGTGGTCACGCATGCACTCCAGCACGAACTCGACGCGATCGGCGGTCGGAAAGTCGTTCGCCTGGCACAACGGCGCGAATACGGCCATTGCCAGGACCAAGATCGATTGCATTCTCTTCATTGCAGCACCTCCGGGAACTCATCCGCGATCCGGCCAGACAGCACAGCGCTGAGCGGCACCAGTCTGCCATATGCCTGCCGTGCGAAATCCACGTCGCGCGAGCGCATCGATTCGCGCACCAGCCCACTCCATGCAAGCGCATGCCCCGGGTCGCGCGCGACCGCTTCGCGATATTCGGCCAGCGCCTGATCAGGCTGACCGCGGCGGCTATCCAGTTCACCCAGCAGGAAAACCGGCTCTGCGCTTGAGGGTTCGTCGCGTCTCCACTGCGACAGCAGAGCCTGCAACGCGTCCCAGCGTTCCTCGCTTATCAGGATGTTGGCGCGCATGAAGTAAGGCAATCGGTCGGATGCCCGATTCCAGAATGGCTCGCCCGATATATCCGTGTCCACAGCTTCGCCGGCATTGTCGCCGAGCCCACCCGCAACCCATTCGACCGGTGCGGCAAAATACTGCGCTCCGGCACTGCGCATGCGGAACATGAGGATGCCAACCAGACGCCCGTCCGCATCGAACAGGCCGCCACCGCTCGCCCCCGATGTAAAGGCGGCGCTGCCCTGGACGACGACGCCGTTGTCGTAACGATGCAGACGGTCCACGGATCCGTGCGCGTAATGAACGCCGGCACCCGCACTGAAGCCGATCGCACCGACATCCTCGCCGATCGCAAGCTGTGACGTCGGCCGCAGCACCGCCGGCCGCGCTTCGAGCAGTGGCACCTGCAGCAGGCAGATATCGTGCTCTGCAGAGGTACTACGCCCAACGGCGCTGTGCCGGACACCGGCATACAAAACGGCAACTCCCGATCCGCCGCGCAAGACGTGACAGGCCGTCACCACCTTGCCGCGGCCGACCACTACGCCGGTGCCGAGGGAATAACCGCCGTTTGGACGAGAGACTTCGACTTTGACGACACCGGAAGACACCGCGATCCAATAGGCCTGATCGAAAGGCGCGCCTTGCGCCGCCGTGCAACAGAAGGTGTATGCAACGACGAGCCCGGACATCTTCAGCATGCGGTGACCTCTTAGCGTATCGGTTCACCCTTGTCATCCACCATCGGGATGCCGTATTCCCGAAGAACCTGCAAAATATCGTCGCGGCTCTGATCGAGCGCTTGCTGGATAAGCGAGCGCCAAGCCTTCTCGCCGTGGCGCACGCCCATTGCCACGCCAAAATCCATGCGCACGCCAGGTTCCGACTTCAGCGGTAGAACGACCAGTTCGGGCGAGGCGATGCGCCTGGCGAAATAACCGCCGATCGGACCCCACACCACTGCGGCATCGACCTTTCCCTTGACCAGATCGTCATTAATGATCTTCCCCGGATAATGATTCGGATCGGCGTTCAACAGCCGGTAATGCACCGCCTGGTCCAGCAGGTCGTGCTTCTTCAGCCAGTCGACTGCGGGCGTGCGTTCGTAGACGCCGATCTTCAGCCCCGAGAGGATGGATTTATCGAGCCCGAGGAATTTTTCCGCGCTGGCAACGTCGAGTTTGCGCCCTTTCGCATACACCAATACATAGGTCGAGCGGAAATAAGGTTGCGTCGTGGCGACCGCGGTGAACTCGGATGGCACGCCGGTCAGCAGATCGCAACGATACTCCGATTCGTTCGGCAGTTTGTAGCGGATGGTGTTGCGCACGATGTTAATCCGCTGCGGGTAATGAAAAACCTCCAACGGCAAGTCAAGATTCCGCGCGAGAATTCTGGAAATCCTGTTTTCGAAACCTTCGCCCTTGTCGTTGGAGAACGGGAGGTTGTTGGGGTCATCGCAAACTTTGAGGGCACGCGGCTTGACGAACGGCTCGTCCTGCGCCGCCACCATGCCGTAAGCCGACGCGGCCAGAGTCCACGCGGCAAATATTCGCGCGACGGCCGTTGCGTTACTGCATCGGCTCGACTTTGGATTTGGTAATCGCGCCATCGGAGCGTCCCTTGAGGTAAGCATAAAGGTGATCGATGTTGGACATCACCATCTTGCTGGTTTTGAAGCTGGGCATGCCCTTTTCCAGCCTGCCTTCGGTGACGGTGTTCACGAATTCATCCTTGGTGAGAATTTTCAGACGCTCGATCAGAGACGGTCCGACCAGCCCTTGCTGATTGGCGCCATGGCAGCGGTCGCACGCCGCGGCACGCCAGGCCTTGAAACCCTTCAGGGTTTCCTGATCAACTTTGTTGCCATCCACCACGGTGTAAAGCGGTTCATCGGCGAAAGCGGCACAAAAAAACGCGCAAACAAGAAAAATGACAATGTGGCGTAACACCCTCATAAGACGCTCCGGGGGGTGAGTTCGTTCAGAAAAAAGCGTCCCGGCTGGCGGCCGGGACGCTTTCCTTAACGCACAGAATACCGATCGGTTTATTTCCGCGGTAGCGCAAACACCGTCAGCGACCCACCCAGTTCGGTGTAGTTGGCAAGTTCCTTGTATCCGCCCACTGCACCCAGGCCGTCGGCATCCTTCTCCAGGCCCGCCGCCAGACCGATTCCGGCCCAGCCGCCAATGCCCGAATATACGCCGATGAACTGCTTGCCTTTGTGCTGGTAGGTGAAGACGTTGCCGATGATGCCGGACGGCGTCTTGAACTTGTACAGCTCCTTGTTGATGTTCTTGGCATCCACGCACTTGAGGTAGCCTTCCAGGGTGCCGTAGCATGCGATCCCGCCGGCGGTCGTAAGCGCGCCGCTCCACACCGAGAATTTCTCGCCATGGCTCTGCACGATCTTGCCCTGTCCCGCATCCCAGGTGATGAAGTTACCCATGTTTTTTCCGCCCGGCGCCGGATACATCGCCAGCGTTGCACCTACATACGGCTGGCCCGCGACATACTCGACAGCGAACGGCTCGTAATCCATGCAGACGTGGTTGGTCGGCACGTAGAACAGGCCAGTGTTCGGATTGAATGACGCAGGCTGCTCGTCCTTCGAACCGAGTGCAGCCGGACATACGCCCTTGGTGTTCTTGTCCGGACCGTTTTGCGCGGTCGAGTACCTCGATACCACCTGCGGACGGCCGGTCTTCATGTCGACATGCGTGGCCCAGTTCACGGTTGGATCATATTTCTGCGCCACCAGCAGTGCGCCGTTGGTGCGATCCAGCGTGTAGCCGAAGCCGTTGCGGTCGAAATGCACCAGCGCCTTGGTCATGTTGCCCTTGACTTTGATGTCGGCCAGGATCATTTCGTTGATGCCGTCGAAGTCCCACTCGTCGTACGGCGTCATCTGATAGACCCATTTCACCTTGCCGGTATCCACGTCGCGCGCCCATATCGACATCGACCACTTGTTGTCGCCGGGACGTTGCGCCGGATTCCACGTACTCGGATTACCGCTGCCGTAGTACATCAGGTTCAGTGCCTTGTCGTAGCTGTACCAGCCCCAGGTGGTGCCGCCCCCGGTATTCCACTGATCCCCCTGCCAAGTGTTGAGCGACGAGTCGGATCCGACCGGCTGAACCCTGCCGTCCTTCCAGGTCGTGGTCGTATTCGGGTCGATCAGCATCTCGTCGTCAGGACCGACGCTGTAGCCCCTCCAGACCAGATCGCCGCTGTTGATGTTGTACGCGGAGATATAGCCGCGCACGCCCCATTCGCCGCCGGAGATGCCCGTGATCACCTTGTCCTTGAACACGTGCGGGGCATTGGTGTTCACCGCGCCGACCGACGGATCGCCGTTCTTCACCGACCAGACGACCTTGCCGGTCCTGGCATCGAGCGCCACCAGCATGCTGTCCGCCTGCTGCAGGAACACCTTGCCTTCGGCATAGGCCAGGCCGCGGTTCACCGTGTCACAGCACATCTGCGGAATGACGGCCGGGTCCTGCTTCGGATCGTATTTCCAT
Source organism: Gammaproteobacteria bacterium (assembly GCA_041497595.1). Taxonomy (GTDB): domain Bacteria; phylum Pseudomonadota; class Gammaproteobacteria; order Burkholderiales; family JACQAP01; genus JACQAP01. The sequence continues at coordinate 4,334 of JBGQGT010000073.1, read as the reverse complement.
TTGATGGTCTGGGTGTTCAGGTCCAGCGCGAACACCTTGTTCGGGAACGCGCTGTGGATGTACATCATGTCGCCGATCACTAGCGGTGAACCTTCGTGACCGCGCAGAACGCCGGTAGAGAAGGTCCATGCCACTTGCATCTTGCCTACATTGCCGGTATTGATTTGATTGAGCTTGCTGTAGCGCTGGTTGTACATGTCGCCAGCCTGCATCGCCCAGTTCGCCGGATTGGCAGTGTTCTTTTCGACGTCCGAGTTGGCTTGTGCCACGCCTGCTGCGGCGGCCAGGGCCAACGGCAAAACCAGATAACGTAAAGTAACTCTCATGCCCCCTCCTGCTTATAGTGTTTGAAGTTGACCACAGAGCGTTTCGTTTGCCTCACGGTGTCTGCGTATTACCCTCTTCACCGCAATGGCACACACATTTCCGGCACATGCATTTCCGGACGGAAATCTCACCGAACGTGTATCCCTATACAAACACAGTACTTTTATAGGGTCAACAGTTTTCCTGAATGGAAATCGATTGCGCTGGAAGGCGAAACGACGGCGATCTTCGAGGAGTGTTTCAGTTCTGGACAACTGTTGCAGGTTGCATCAGCGTCGCCGGCGTGCCCGTCGCTACACTACGCGCGCGAGCGCGTCAACCGTGCAGGTCGTCGCTGCGCTTGCGGCCGGCGCCGCGCCCGCCCTCCTGCGCATCGGGAGTCGCGAAAGAGGAGTGCTTGAGTTTGCGGTAGAGCGTGGTGCGGCTCACGTTGAGTTGGCGTGCGGCCGCGGAGATGTTGCCGTTGCAGTGGCGGATCGTTTCCTGGATTGCCTGCAATTCGATCTGCTCCAGACTGTCCGCGTACATCGACGACATGACCGCTTGCGCAGCAACCGGTTCGCGAGCCGGCGCGGCGGCGGGCGCGGGCGCCAGTTCCTCGAGAAAATCTTCGGGAAGATGGCAGCGTTTGAGTTTCTCGCCCGCGTCCATCATCGCCAGCGAGGTGCGGATAACCGAATGCATCTGCCGCAGGTTTCCCGGCCAGGGGTGATGCGCGAAGATGTCCATGACCTCGGCCGAGATCTCGATGCAGCGCGGGGCAACGCACTCCTTCGCGGCCAGCGCCACCGCCATCTCGAGCAGGTCCTTGCGTTCCCGCAGCGGCGGCAGGAACAGCGTGAGCCCGTTGAGCCGGTAGTAAAGGTCCTCGCGAAAGCCGCCCGCCCGCACCAGGTCGTGCAGCTTGTGGTGGGTGGCGCAGATGACCGCGAGGTTGATGTTCACGGGCTTGCCGTCGAGCGGCGTGATGGCGCGCTCCTGCAGGACGCGCAGCAACCGCGCCTGCAGGTTCAGCGGCATGTCCCCGATCTCGTCCAGGAAAAGCGTGCCGCCGTCGGCCTGCTGGATCTTGCTGATCGCTGCCTTGTGCTTGGCGCCGAATGCGCCCTCCTCGTAGCCGAACAGTTCCGCCTCGAGCGGTCCTTCCGAGATGGCTGCGCAATTCAGTGCCACGAACTCGCCGCCGGCACGTGGGCCGCTGTTGTGGATCGCGCGCGCCAGCCACTCCTTGCCGGCGCCGGTTTCGCCCTCGATCAGGATGGGAATGTCGCGGCCGAGCGTGCGGCGCGCCTTTTCGATGTTGAACAGCGTCACCGGATCGGATGCGCCGAGCGTATCGAGCGTCCGTTCGAGCAGCGCATGCTGGCGGGCGAACGCTGTCTGCCGTTTCTGCCCTGAGGAAGCCACGGGCGTACCGTGACCTGTTTTCGCGACCACCGTGGGCTGCGCCAATTGCAGATACACCGGCATGCCGTTGTGGCGCAGGCGCACCTGTATCACCGGCGGCGAGACCGATCCGAGTTTGCGCAGCACCTGCTCGAACGACGCGTCGAACAGCTCATCGAACAGCCCACGGAAGGCGCCCGGCCGCAGGTCGAGCTGTCCACAGGTTGCCGGCGTTGCCGCCAGGTAAACGCCGTGGGTCGAAAAAGCCACCTGCACGTCGAACGGGCTGCCGAGATAATTGCGCTCCGGGTGAACGTTGAAAACCACGTCGCGGCAAAAACGGTGCTGAAACATCTGCCTTTCGATCACCCGCACCGCCATCTGCACCAACGCGATGGTGTGGCGCTGGTGGCAGCGATAGTCGCAGGTGATGTCGAGCACCCCGGCCACGTCGCCGTTCGGATCGAGTACCGGGGTGGCGGAACAGGCCAGGAAATGGTTTTGGCGGATGAAGTGGTGCCCGGCGTAGATCACCACCGGTTCGCGTTCGACGATCGCGGTACCGATGGCGTTGGTGCCCTTCTGCTCCTCGGCCCAGGAGACACCGGGCTTGAGCGCGACGTGCTGGGCCCGGGGAATGAAATCGGGATCACCCATCGAATGCAGGATGAGGCCGTCGCCGCTGCACAGAAGCACAACGCTGCCCGAGCCGGTGAGCTGGTGGTGGAGATTTTCCATCACCGGAGCCGCGAGATTGATCAGGCTTCCGTACTGGCTCACCACCACCCGCAGATCCGTTTCATCGATGCGCCCAACTTCGCGGATGCGATCGTAGGGCACGCCGAAATCCACGCTGCGTTGCCACGATCGCTTGATGAAATCCGGGACGACGCCCTCGGGAACAACCCCTTTCTCGAGGAATTGTCCGTAGGCACGGCGAATCGCCGTGACGTCGGTGTTGATCTGGTTGTGATTCATGCCGACCTCCTCCCCTGTCCGGACTTGTCTTGAGATGCAGACGGACAAGAGCGCTTATGCCCAGGGGTCCTGACGGACCCTATTTTGACTACTCACTGCAATCGTGAATCTCGGGAACACAAGGTAACCGGAATTCCAGCGGGCGCTTGCCGGCAGTCAAGCACAGACCCCAGACAGGGTCAACGTGCCAGCCCTGCCCTTACGCAAGGGGAAAAAATTCATTTTGCGCTGCAAGATTTCTTCACAACGCCGGATGGGGCTCCGCGCAATCTTCCGTGGCACCCACAGTGCACTCGCAAGCGAATGAATTTCTTGATTTACTCGCGCGAAATTCGACCCCTCGACAGCCTCTTCTCGACGCCGTCTCGCCTCCTGGACAGCCCCGCATCGGGAGAATTCATTGCGCAGCGCAATATCCGTTTCCGCCCGATCGGAAACCTTATTGCCACAGGGGTCACAGAGGGCACCCCCCTCACGCCATCCCTCTCCCGCCACAACCGGGTGGAAAGGGTGATGCAAACGCGCTGAGCCCCGATCATGTAGTTTTTCGGCACCCTCTCCAGCTTGGTGGAGACGGCGGGGGATGAGGGGGGTGTTCTCTGTGGCAAAAAAGCCTTAGCGAGTACGCTCGATGCGCACGCCGACGTCGCGGGCGTTGGGCACCACGCCGATCTTGGAAATCTCGACCCGCACCCACTGCGCTTCGAATCTCGACAGCATTAAGTCTGCGAGCTTGTCGGCCAGCGGCTCAAGCAGGTGGAAGCGATGCGAAGCGAACACTTCCTGGACCGCGCCCACCACTGCCGCATAGTCGATGGTGTCGGCAAGCTGATCGGTCTTGCACGCGCGAATCACCTGACGGCCGATCTCGACGTTGACCTGCAACGTCCTCGGCTGGCGGCGCTCGTGCTCGTAGGCGCCGACGAGCGTTTCGAGCCTGATGTCGCGGACGAAGATGATGTCCATGGGCGGGGCGGAGCCTGCCGTGGTTCCGGACGAATTCTTGTCTGCCCGCGCGGATGCCCGGACCACAGTCTCAGTCATACTTGATGTACTTGAAGCGCTGGTCGTGGTTCGGCGTGCCTTCCAGCGTGCTGCCTTCCTTGGCCGGTTGCCACTGGACCACTTCCTCGATTTTTTTCGCCAGCGCGAAGTCCTTTTCGGTGATGCCCTTTGCCGAATGGTTGACGAGCTTCACGATCACGAACGCGTACGAGACGGTGAGATCGGGATGGTGCCACGCCGCTTCCGCAAGGTGTCCGACGGTATTCACCACCATGAGCGTGCCCTTCCAGCCGCCGGTCTTGAACTTCCTTCTGATCCAGCCGTCCTCGTAATACCAGTGCGGCAGTTCCGCGGCCAGGCGTTGCTTGACCTCGTCCTCGCTGTAGGCTTTCTCGGTTGGCCCCGCCATGTCGTCCTCCTGCGTGCGCGGTCACTCTGTTCGCTCCGGCTCATTCTATCCAACTATCGCAGCGACGCCAGCGTGTTCCGTTTCGCACCGAACACGGCTAACATCGGTGTCATGCGTTACGCTCGCGCGGGCGTTCCAATATTGAACAGATGCGGTGGACAGTTGCCCGCGCAGGACCCAACCGGAGGATCCTCGATCCGATGAATCCTTTTCCCTTCCGCAACCGCCG
>JBGQGT010000072.1:0-8792 GCA_041497595.1 Gammaproteobacteria bacterium | reverse complement strand
TTGCTGGCCGACGAGCAGTTGCTGGAACTGCTCGCCAAATAGGGATCCAGAACTTCATGGCGGTACCTGTGCACCTGCCCGCCCGGGGCGTGCTCTTCGATCTCGACGGAACACTGGCGGATACCGCTCCGGACCTGGGCTTTGCGCTGAATCAACAGCGTCTCGCCCGCGGCATGCCTGAATTGCCGATCGAGGCGGTTAGGTTGCAGGCTTCTTCCGGCGCGCGTGGACTATTGAGAATCGGCTTCGGCATCGAACCGGGTCAAAGCGGCTACGACGCCTTGCGCGACGAATTCCTGGACATTTACGAAGAGAATCTTACCCGCAGCAGCCGGCTATTCCCGGGCGTCTCCGCGCTGTTAGAGCAGATCGAACGGCGCGGTTTGCGCTGGGGCATTGTCACCAACAAGGCGGAACGATTCACTTTCCCCCTGCTGCGTGCGCTGACCCTGATCGAGCGGGCCGCATGCGTCATCTGCGGCGACACCACGCCGCACCCGAAGCCGCATCCGGCGCCTTTGCTCGCGGCGGCGGAAAAGCTCGGCATTCCCGCACGGCAATGCATTTATGTCGGTGACGACGAACGCGACGTGCAAGCCGGACATGCAGCGGGAATGCCTGTTTTGGTGGCACGCTACGGCTATCTCGGCATTGGAACGCCGCCTGAACAGTGGGGCGCGGACGGCTTTATCGATGCGCCCGCAGACCTGTTAGGCGTTCTTTTCGACGCGGCTGCGCGGCCGATCTGATAGAATAGTTCCGACTCCGCATTGAAACATTCCGGAGCCGGCACCATCTAAGTTTCACATGGGGGCGACCTGGTCTCGACGTGGGTCGCGAAGCAGCGCAGTGCATACCAAGGCCCAGTTACCTTGTTAATACAGCTGGAAAACGTATAGTCGCTAACGACGAACGTTACGCTCTAGCCGCCTAAAACCGGCTGGACTCCGCACCGGTTCTCTCACGGGCCGGGCTGGGCAACCAGCAGCGGAGCCATATACGTGAGATCGTGCTGCCGTGGGTCACTTATTGCAGCATTAAAACCAAGGTGACTCGCCGCTTCCCAGCCTGTCGGCCGGCGTGGAAGTGGTTAGATCAAATGACCTGACTAAGTATGTAGGACTGCCTGTAGAGGGCTTGCGGACGCGGGTTCGATTCCCGCCGCCTCCACCAATCAAGAAAGCCACCCTTGCGGTGGCTTTTTTGTTTGGGGAGGCCGGTTGGGCCGAGAACCCGCTGGTTCGACAACCTGATGTCCGGGGGACATCAGGTTGGACGCCGATGCGCCATCTGCGCAGCGGCGGTCCTGAGCCGCATGTGGCTCAGGATGGCTGGATCGCCCCAAGGCGAGACAGACACATTCCCGCCGCCTCCACCAAATTAAAAAGCCGACCAAGAGGTCGGCTTTTTTTTGTTTTGTGAATTGCGGTGAGTGAATAAACCCGCTGGTTCGACAGCCCGATGTTTGGGGGACATCGGGGAAGTGCGGGAAGACTCTCTACTGCCGGGGCACAGCAGTTTTCTTGCTCTCGTAATACGCCGCCACTTTTTCCTGTAGTTTCGGTACCGCCGCAAGCCCGGCCCTTTCGCCCTCGATGATGGCGTAGTTGCGCGAGTCGAAGTTGGTTGAGTTCAGGCTGGTGATGTCCGGAACAACGACGATGTCGGCGCGGGTGAGTTCCTGGCTGGCGATGGTCCGCCCCATGATGATGAAGGTCTGCATCAACACGTCGATCGTATCGCGCAGCCTGGCAAGCTTCGGCCTGTCGGAAATGTCCACGGCGATCACGATGTCGGCTCCGAGGTCGCGAGCGGTCTTGACCGGAACCGGGCTCACCAGGCCGCCGTCCACATATTCCCGGCCATTGATCTTCACCGGCTGAAAAATGCCGGGCACGCTGCTCGAAGCGCGCACCGCCATGCCGGTGTCGCCACGCTCGAAAACAACCAGCTCGCCGGACTGCAGGTCGGTTGCCACGACCGCCAGGGTGCGGTTGAGCGCCTCGATGGGCCGGTTCTGAACCGCATTGTTGACAAATTTCTGCAGCGACTCACCTTTGATGAATCCGCGGTTCGGCAAGACCCAGTCGCTTACCGTTCCCTCGTCCATTGACAGCGCTATACGTTGCAGATCGAAACCGTTGTAACCGCCGGCATAGAGCGCCGCGACGACGCTGCCGGCACTGGTACCGACGATGATGTCGGGCGTGATCGCATGCGATTCGAGCGCCTTGATGACACCGATGTGGGCGAACCCCTTGGCAGCCCCGCCGCCGAGCACGAGCGCGATCTTTGGCGGCGGTGGCGGCTCCGGCGAAGTGATGTCCTCTCCGACAGGCTCGACAACAGGAGGTACTGGAGGCGTGATCGCGCAACCGGCGAACATCGCAAATGCCAAGGGTATCAGCGCGATTCTGAAGGACATCGGTTCGGATTTCTTCCGGCAAGTACCGGGTCAGGAAACGGGAGAGCGGCCAGCGTGCCTTCTCACGAATTCAATCTCAACTCCCGGAAATCCGGGACTGCATGAAGTTCTGGATCCCGATTTTCTGGATCAGGCCTAGTTGCCTGTCGCCCATCATTCGCGTTCCCTGGTCTGCGTTTGACGAATCAAGCCCGCATTATAGGTTGCTTCACCCGCCGCAAGAAGTAAAAGCAGGACCGGAAGCGACAGGAATTACGCGGCGATCAACGGCTTGTGCGGCGCTTGACCGGACGAAAGTGTTTCGTGGAGGACCTGTGGGGCGCAGTCGGCGCACCGGCCGTAGGTGCTCGCCACTCCAGACACAGCGGGGTTCAAAATACGTATCATTGCCAATTACGTGCCCCGCCGGCCTGACCACCCCATGATGTTTGCTTCACTGCGCCTCGCCTGTGGCGCCGTTTTTCTGTCGATTCCGCTCGCGGTCGCGTCACAAGTTCAGGAGCTGGACCCCGCCCGGGGTCAGATGGTCTTGCATCTGCTCGACTACATTTCTGTCGAGTATCCGCAGTTCGTCAAGGCCGGCAAAGTTATCAACGCGGACGAGTACGCCGAGCAAGTCGAGTTCTCCGCTCAGGTCGCAGACGCCGTCAGGAGTTTCCCGCAACGCCCGGAAAAGGACGCGCTGGTGGCGTCGGCGGCAAACGTAGCCACGCTGATCGCCGACAAGGGGGACAGCGCCAAGGTCTCTCAAGGTGTGCGCAACTTGCAGCGTGGTTTGATCAAGGCTTACCGAATTCAGATTGCCCCTGCGCGCGCACCCGATCTGAGCAATGCGGCTACGCTCTACCAGTCGAACTGCGCGGCCTGCCACGGCGCCGCAGGCGACGGTAACGGTCCGCAAGAGGCCGCACTCGAGCCGCGGCCGATGAATTTTCAGGATCATGCCCGCCAGTTCGAGCGCAGCGTTTACGGCCTGTACAACACCATCAGCCTCGGCGTTGAAGGCACTTCGATGCCGGCCTTCGGCAATCTGCGCGCGGATGAACGCTGGGCACTCGCGTTCTACGTAAGTCAGTTCGTCTCCACTGAAGACGAACGCAACCAGGGCAGGCAGCTCTGGGAGCGCCCCGGCATGCGAGCGCTGTTTCCCGGCCTGTCGGACCTCGTCGGCGCCACTCCCGCGGAAACGTTGCGCGTCGGCACGTCCGCCTATCAGGTGCTCGCATACCTGCGCGCGCGTCCCGCAATGATTCCCTCACAAGACAGCACTTCCCCGTTGTCGATTGCGACCGCCAAAATCCGGGAGAGCCTCGAACTGTACCGGAAGGGAAAGCGCGAGGCTGCGCTCCAGGCCGCGATCAGTGCCTACCTGGAGGGATTCAAGCTCGCGGAGGCCGACCTCGACCGGGTCGACCACGGCCTGCGCAACCGCATCGCGCAGGACATGATGGCCTACCGCAACATGATCAAGAGCGCAGCCGCCGTGGAGATCGTCGAGCATAAAGCCCTTGCCCTCACGAAATCCGTCGAAGCGGCGGCGGCCGTCAGCACCCGCAGCGAACTGTCCACAACCGGCGCCTTTGCCTCAGCCTTCATCATCATCGCGCGCGAAGGTCTGGAGGCAATCCTGGTGCTCGCGGCTATCGCGGCATTCCTGATCAAGTCGGGGCGCCGGGAAGGCCTCAAACACCTTCACGCCGGCTGGGTCGCTGCGCTGCTGCTTGGCATCGCCACCTGGATCGCATCCTCTACGCTCGTCGAGATCAGCGGCGCACAGCGGGAAGTCATCGAAGGCCTGACCGCACTGCTATCCGCCGCCGTGCTGTTGTACGCCGGCTACTGGCTGCACAGCCGTTCGCATGCATTGCGCTGGCAGTCGTTCATTCGCGGACAGGTCAGCGACGCGTTGTCGCAAAGCACGCTGTTTGGTATTGCGTTGGTTTCATTCCTCGCCGTCTATCGCGAGGCGTTCCAGACCGTGCTGTTCATGCAGGCGCTGTGGCTTCAGTCGGATGGCGCCGCGCGCGGCGGACTGGTTGCCGGAGTCGCAAGTGCCGGCGCCGCGCTTGCCCTCCTCGCCTGGCTGGTGTCCCGCTACAGCGCCAGGCTGCCTTTGCAGCTGTTCTTCAGCCTCAGCTCGCTGTTTCTGGCTGCGCTGGCAGTGATCTTCGCCGGCAAGGGCGTGGCGGCGCTGCAGGCGGCCGGCAAATTCCCCACCGATTCGCTGGCGATCTCCGCAATCCCTGCGCTCGGCATCTATCCGAGCGTTCAGGGATTGGCGTTGCAGGCGCTGCTCGTGGTCGCGATCGTCGCCAGTTTTCTTTACGGCCGCGTCGATGACAGACGCAGTTCATCATCATGAATGAGTCGAGGAGCTTGGCTTTGCGTTATCCGAGAATCGCTATGGCCGCAGCATGCACCGCGGTCGGCGACTTCATCGGCAAACGGCTGGAGACCGATCACGCGGTCGCCTTCCGTAAATGACAAGCCCCGCCTTGCGGCGGGGCTTCCGCAAACAATCCGAAGACGGTTTCTACTTTCCGGGCAACATGCGGAGGAACACGTTGTCACGATCGAACAGCAGATGCTTCAGCGCCGCCGCCACGTGAATCACCACCAGCGTGATCAGAAGCACCGCGGTTACGCCGTGGACGCCCTGCAGGAAATCGTAGATAACCTTGTTCTCCCAACCCATCGGCGGGATTTTGAACAACCCGAAGTACGTTACGCCGTACTTGGTGAACTGGGACGCCGAGAATCCGGACAAAGGCATCAGGATCAGGCACAGATACAGCAGCGCATGGCTCAGCTTCGATGCCTGCACCTGCCAGGCAGGCACGCTCGACGGCAGCAGCGGCGGGGGATTCCTGAAGCGCCACCATAAACGTATCAGCACCAGGACTGCGACCGTCACGCCGATCGACTTGTGCAGGTTGTAGAAGAAAGTCCGTTCGGGCGTGCCGCGCGGGATTTCGGTCATGTACAAACCGAGCCCGATCATCACCAGAACGAGAATCGCGACGATCCAGTGCAGCGCAACCGCGGGCGTGGTGTAGCGCTGAACAACGTTGTTATTCATGTCCGAAGATCCTTCCCCTTGAACCTGGATACGCGCGTCATCAACGCGTATGTTACGCGGCTGCTATTGGATAACAACCCCCCACGGCCGGGTGCCCACCGGGATATCCTTGATCCTCGTGTTGGTCTTGGTGTCGATCACCGACACCGAGTCCGAGCGGCCGTTGGCGACATAAAGTTTGCCCCCGTCCGGCGTGATCGCCATGTTCCAGGGGCGCTTGCCCACCTCGATGGTGGCAATGATCTTGTTGGTTGCGGTGTCGATGACGGACACCGTCGCGTCCTTGCCGTTGGAGATGTAGACGCGGCCGCCGCTGGGATGGACGGTCACGCCGTTGGAAAACTGCCCGCCGGGGATGGTGGCGATGAGCGCGTGTTTGGTCACGTCGAGCGCATGGACGGTGCTGGCATACTCGGCCGCGGTATAGGCGACCTTGCCGTCAGGCAGGAAAGCGATGCCGCGCGGACGTTTGCCCACGGGAATTTCGGCGATCTGTTTGCGCTGAGCCACGTCGATCACATCGATCTGCGAGGCCTCCTCGGCGCTGGAATACACCCACTTGCCGTCGGGACTGAATACCGCATGCTCCGGATTCTTGCCATTCACCTTCACCAGGAACTCGCGCTGGTTGGTCCTGGTGTTGATGAAGGCAATCGAGTTGCTCACCTCCACTGCGGCGACCACCCACATGCCGTCCGGGGAAATGCCGACACCCTCGGGGGATTCGCCCAGCGCCACCGTGCCGACTATCTCGCCCTTTTCGATGTCGATGATATCCAGAGCATTCTTGGGCTGGTCGCTGACGTATAGGTGCTTGCCGTCCTTCGACAGCGCCATTCCTCGCGGCTTCTTGCCGGCCGGGATTTCCCGGACCACCTTGTCGGTCGCGGTATCGATGACGCTGACCGTCCCGCTTTCCTCGTTGGCCACATAGGCAAAGGGCGCCGCACTTGCCCCTGTTGCCGCCGCCAACAGAAATGCTGCTGCGGCCTGGAGATATCTGTTATTCATCCTGGTTTTCCCCGATTGTTGGATCAGATTGTCAACGCGCGCGTTAAAGAGATGCCCAACCCGCTGACGCTGGTTGGAACCGTGCCCTCACCGGAAAGTTCTTGGGAATTTTTCCCGAATCCGGCAATGCCTGAACCGTCACCACCCTTGACGCGGCGATATGCTATCACCATCGCGTAACTCGCATAACGCGGCGCCCCCGCACACCGATGACAGCCTTCGGGGCAGGTGCCGCTACGAGGAGAAGTTTTCTCGCGTTGCCAGTACCTGCCATCATCGCCGGCGTGGTTCGACGCGCAAACGTTCGATACCGGCCAGAATTCGGGTACGATTCAAGGTGCGTTCAAGCGCCAAAGCACTGTTCCGAATTGCGGCGGCAGCATGGACGTAAACAACAATTACTGAAAGCAACAGGGAGAGATGAAGTGACGAAGCGTTACCCGATCCGCGCGCTGTTCCTTGCGCTCTGCAGCACTGCAGGCATGGCGTCGGCGGAAAACCCCGCCACTGCACTGGAAGCACCGACTGTGGAAATCATCGGCACTACCCCTCTTCCCGGGATCGGGGTGCCGGTGAACCAGGTGCCGGCGAATGTCCAGGCCACGACCGGTGCCGAAATCCAGAAACAGAAAACTCTTGACCTCTCCGAATTCCTGGACAACAACCTTGGCAGCGTCACGCTCAACCATGGGCAGAACAACCCGTTCCAGCCCGACGTCAATTTCCGCGGTCTCTCCGCTTCGCCGCTGCTGGGCACCCCGCAGGGACTGTCGGTGTTCATGGATGGCGTACGGGTAAACGAACCGTTCGGCGACGTGGTCAACTGGGATCTGATTCCGCAGAATGCGATTTCCACCATAACCCTCATCCCCGGCTCGAATCCGGTGTTCGGGTTGAATACGCTGGGCGCTGCGCTCTCGGTGAACACCAAGTCGGGCTTCCAGTACCCGGGGGCGTCCGCGTCGATCTATGGCGGGTCGTGGGGCCGCAAAGCGGCCGAGGTCGAGTACGGCGTCCATGGCGAAAACGCCGACCTGTTTCTCGCCGGCAACTTCCTCGACGAAGATGGCTGGCGCGAACACTCGCCGAGCCGGATACAGACGCTGTTCACCAAGGTGGGCCTGGAGCGCGAAGACACCGACCTGGACGTGTCCTTGATGCTGGCCGACAACAAACTGGAGGGCACGCAGGCGCTGCCGCTGGGCTGGCTGGATGCGCGCAAGCAGGCCTATACCTGGCCGGACCGCAATGAGAACCAGTTGGCGTTCCTGAATGTGAAAGCCAGCCACTTCCTGGCCCAGGACAAACTGCTCGCCGGCAACGTCTACTACCGCCGCTACACCAACGATAACTTCAGCAGCAACGTCAACGACGACTGCAAGGACGCCTCGCAGAACCCCGGGTTCTGCTCGGGCGGCATCCTCTCAGGGGAGCCGCAAGCAATCAATGACCGGAGCACCATCAAGACCACCGGCTATGGCGGCTCGGTGCAGTTGACGCTCCTGCATGATCTCGGCGGGAAGAAGAACAACTTCACCGTTGGCGCCAGCGCCGACCTCGGCAGGACCGACTATTCACAATCGGAAGAAGACGCCGACTTCACCGCCGACCGCGGAACAGTCGGCAACGGGGTTTCTTCCATCGAGACCGACGTCAAGACAACCAACGACTACTACGGCGTCTATCTCACCGATACCTACTCCTTCAACGAGCAGTGGCACCTGAGCTTGTCGGGCCGCTACAACTGGGCAAATGTGACGATCGAGGACCAGACCGGTCTGGAGCCGGCGCTCAACGGCGACCATACTTTCAAACGCTTCAATCCGGCGGCGGGACTGAATTTCAACCCGACGCCCGCGCTTTCGACCTACGTGGCGTACAGCGAAGGCATGCGCGCGCCGACTCCGGTGGAACTGACCTGTGCCGATCCTGGCGCCCCGTGCCGCCTGCCCAACAATTTCCTGGCCGATCCCCCTCTGGAAAAAGTCGTTTCCAAGACCATGGAAGCCGGTGTGCGTGGCCGCTGGACCGAGGCGCTGGGCTGGAACGCCTCCGTTTACCGCACCGACCTGAACGACGACATCATTTTCATTTCCAGCGGCGGAGCGGTCAATGCGGGCTTTTTCCAGAATGCCGGCAAGACCCGCCGGCAGGGCCTGGAACTGGGCTTGCACGGCCGCATCGGCAAGCTGAGCCTGGCGGCGAATTACGGTTATATCGACGCCACGTTCGAATCGGCGCTGACGCTCAATAGTCCTGCAAATTCTTCCGCGGATC
>JBGQGT010000071.1:0-8889 GCA_041497595.1 Gammaproteobacteria bacterium | reverse complement strand
TGCACGGTCGGAGGCCGCCTACTTCAAGATGATCAACGACCAGGGCGGGATCAACGGGCGCAAGATCAACTTCATCAGCCTGGACGACGCCTATAGTCCGCCGAAGACCGTCGAGCAGGTCAGGCGCCTGGTGGAACAAGAAGAGGTGTTGTTTATCTTCCAAAGCCTCGGCACCCCGAGCAACACCGCGATCCACAAGTACATGAATGCGAGGAAAGTACCGCAGTTGTTTGTGGCGACCGGGGCGACCAAGTGGGGGGATCCGCAGAACTTTCCCTGGACCATGGGCTGGCAGCCGAATTACCAGACCGAGGGGCACCTGTATGCCAAGTATCTGCTGCAGAACAAGCCCGACGCCAGGATCGCAGTGCTGTACCAGAACGACGATTACGGCAAGGATTACCTGAAGGGATTTCACGATGGGCTGGGGAACCAGACAGAGAGATTGATCGCCAAGGAGGTCAGCTACGAGGTTACCGATCCGACGGTGGACTCGCAAATCGTCACCCTTCAAGCGTCAGGCGCGGATACTCTTTTTATCGTTGCGACACCGAAGTTCGCCGCCCAGGCGATCCGCAAAGTGTATGACGTGGGTTGGAGACCAATGACATTCCTCAACAATGTATCGAGTTCGGTGGCCGCCGTTCTCCAGCCCGCCGGGCTGGAAAAATCGGTCGGTCTGATCACGGCGCTTTATCTTAAGGATCCTACCGATCTCCAATGGGAAAACGATCCGCCGATGAAAAATTGGCTCGCCTGGATGAAGAAGTACTATCCGGATGGCGACATCAAAGACGGCTTGAATGTATACGGTTACGCGGTCGCCCAGACGCTGGTTCAAGTACTCAAGCAGTGTGGAGACGATCTTACCCGGGAGAACGTCATGCGGCAGGCGGCGAACCTGAAGAATTTCGAGGTTCCCGTGCTGTTGCCGGGGGTGAGAATCAACACGAGCGCGTCGGACTTTTACCCGGTCGAACAAATCCAGCTTGGCCGATTCGACGGCAAGCGCTGGGTGCTGTTTGGCGACGTGCTGGGCAAGTAGCATGGTGTCGCCCAAAGTGCAAAATTGAGCCGACTGCGGCCGCGCAAGCGGCGCAAGTTGGCTATTACTGAAATCAAACCGCTGAGAGGAGAAAAGTATGGCGCGCATCTTTCGAGCACTCTTTGCGCTAGCCCTTGCCACTGCTGTTTCGCAAGTGAGCTATGCGGAGAAGAAATACGGTCCGGGCGTGACCGATACCGAGATCAAGATCGGCAGCACAAATCCCTACAGCGGGCCGGCCTCGGCCTACGGCACGATCGGCCGTGCGGAGTCCGCTTATTTCAAGATGATCAACGACCAGGGCGGAATCAACGGCCGCAAGATCAACTTCATCAGCCTCGATGACGGCTACAGCCCGCCGCGCACGGTCGAGCAGGTGCGCAAGCTGGTCGAGCAGGAACAAGTGCTGTTCCTGGCCGGCACGCTGGGCACGCCGCCGAACTCGGCGATCCACAAGTACGTCAACGCCAAGGGTGTGCCGCATATCTTCGTCAATACCGGCGCCACCAAGTGGGGAGATCCGAAGAATTTTCCCTGGACCATGGGTTTCAACATCAACTACCAGGCCGAGGGCCACATTTACGCGCAGTACATCCTCGACACCAAGCCGGACGCCAAAATCGCCATCCTTTACCAGAACGACGACTACGGCAAAGACTACGTCAAGGGCTTGAAGGACGGACTTGGCGACAAGGCCGCAAAGATGGTTGTAGCCGAGGTCAGCTATGAGGTGACCGATCCGACGATCGACTCGCAGATCGTCACCCTCAAGGCCTCGGGCGCGGATACTTTTTACAACGTCACGACGCCGAAGTTCGCCGCGCAGGCGATCCGCAGGGTCTACGACATGGGCTGGAGGCCGCTGCAAATTCTCAACAACGTTTCCTATTCGGTTGGCGCGGTATTGACGCCCGCCGGCCTGGACAAGTCGGTCGGACTGATAACTGCGGCCTATTTCAAGGATCCGGTCGATCCGCGGTGGAAGAACGATCCTGGATTCAAGGAATATTCCGCCTGGTTCAAGAAGTACTTTCCGGAAGGTGATATCAACGACGTATTCAATGTGTCCGGTTACCTGATCGCCCAAGGCGTTGTTCACGTGCTCAAGGCCTGCGGCGACGATCTCAGCCGCGAAAACGTGATGAGACAGATGACGAGCATCAAGGACCTGCAACTGCCGATGATGCTGCCGGGAATCAAATGGAATACTTCTCCGGACGATTACTTCCTGATCGAATCGGCGCAGCTTGCGCGCTTCGACGGCAAGGAGTGGGTGAGTTTCGGCAAGATTATCGGGAAGTAATATCAACGGCAGTGACGAGTGACGCGTGACGAAGTGACGTAGGCACCACACATCATCGATCGCCCCCGGGCGCAAGTTATACTTCGCATCGCTCACAAAATATGAATGCGGAGGTGGACGATGGAAGGCAAGTTCCTGCAGGGCAAGGTCGCGGTAATTACCGGTGCCAGCCGCGGGCTGGGGCGGGCGATGGCGTTGGCGCTCGGCGAGTCCGGGGCGAAGCTGGCGCTGGTCGGGCGCGACAAGACCAAGCTCGCCGAGACGCAGAAGCTGGCGAAAGAGAAGGGCGCGGAAAGCGAAATCTTCATCGCCGACGTGCGCGATGAAGGGCGCGTCGGGAAACTCGGGCAGGACGTCATTGCCCGTTTCGGCGGCACGCACATCCTCATCAACAACGCCGGCACCGCGGTGCGCAAGAACGTCGCCGATTTCACGCTGGACGAGTGGAACCTGGTACTGGATACCAACCTGACCGGCGCGTTCCTGGTGTCGCGCGCCTTCATCCCGCACATGAAGGCGGCCAAGTGGGGCCGCATCATCAACATCACTTCGATCATGGCGCATGTCGGCAGTACCGGCCGCGGCGCGTATTGCGCATCCAAGGCAGGGCTGCTCTGCCTCACCAAGTGCATGGCGCTGGAATTGGTGAATGACGGCATCACCGTGGTGGCGATCAGCCCGGGCTTCTATGCCACGGACCTGACTGCGCCGCTGCGCGCCGACGCGCAAAAGAATGCGGCGCTGATGGCGCAGACTCCGATGGCGCGCTGGGGCAAGCCGGAAGAGATCGGCGGGCTGGCGCGCTACATCTGCAGCGACGGCGCGTCGTTCATGACCGGCACCGACATCCTCATGGACGGCGGCTGGACAGCGCAGTGAGGCCGTGACGGGCGTGACGACGTGACGATCGTGACGAAGTAAAGTCACTGACCGCGTCTATATCCGTAATCGATGCCCGGAAGCCGGTGCAGAAGTGTAACCAACTTGTATGAGTACGATCAGTTGTTTTTTCCTTGATTTCGGCTTCCGTCGTCACGCCGTCACGTCGTCACGCCGTCACGTCATTTCCGCTCTCTTCCAAGGAGGTGAGCGGAAATGAGAGTTCTGGTCTTTGGAGCGGGTGTGATCGGCGTGACCAGCGCCTGGTATCTGGCAATGGCCGGGCACGAGGTCACGGTGATCGACCGGCAGCCCGCCGCCGGGATGGAGACCACCTTCGCCAACGGCGGCCAGATTTCGGTGAGCCATGCGGAACCCTGGGCCAATCCCGGCGCGCCGCTGAAGATCCTCAAATGGCTAGGGCGCGAGGATGCGCCGCTGCTGTTCCGGCTGCGCGCCGACTTGCGCCAATGGTCGTGGGGGCTGCGATTTCTGTTCGAATGCCTGCCCGGCCGTACCCGGAGCAATACGTTGACCATCCTGCGGCTGGCGCTGTACAGCCGCACCATGCTGCAGCAACTTCGCCGCGATACCGGCATTGCCTACGATCACCTCGAGAAAGGGATTCTCCACCTGCACACCGATGAAGCCGAGTTCGCGCATGCGCATGCACGGGTTGCACTGATGCGGGAGTACGGCTGCGCGATGGAACTCAAGAGCACGCAGGAGTGCCTCGCGATCGAGCCGGCCCTGAGGGCCACGCGGATACGCATCATCGGCGCGACTTATTCGCCGGACGACGAATCGGGCGACGCCCATCAGTTCACCCAGAACCTTGCCGCGATGTGCCGCAGCCAGGGTGTGGAGTTCCGCTACGAGACTTCGGTCGAGGCGCTCGCCACCGCGGGTGACGCGGTCACTGGTGCGGCGCTGCGCGATGCGCACGGCAACCGCGAGGTGGTGAACTCGGACGCCTGTGTGGTTGCGCTCGGCAGCTACAGTCCCTTCCTGCTCGCTTCCGTGGGCATGCGCGTGCCCGTGTATCCGGTGAAAGGCTATTCGGTGACGGCCCCGCTGGCGCGCGCAGATGCGGCGCCGACCGTATGCATGACCGACGAGAACGCCAAGATCGCCGTGACGAGGCTGGGCAATTGCCTGCGTTCGGCCGGTACCGCGGAACTGACCGGATACGACACATCGATCAACGAGGCGCGCTGCCGGGCGATCATCGAACGCGTCGAGGAACTCTTCCCCGGGGCCGGCGATTTTGCCAATGCGTCCCGATGGGCGGGCTTGCGCCCGGCCACACCCAGCAACGTGCCCCTGATCGGGCGCACCCGCTATCGCAACCTCTTCCTCAATACCGGTCACGGCACGCTCGGCTGGACGCTCGCGTGCGGATCCGGCAAGGCCGCCGCCGACCTGATCGGCGGGCGCCGGCCGGAAGTCGATTTTCCGTTCCGCTAATCCGTTTTCACCACAGAGAGACACAGAGACGCGGAGAAATGCAAAGCTGAACCGCCGACGCCAAAAAGAACAACACCAAAGGGCTTACCACGAAGGCACAAAGAACACGAAGACTCACGAAGAAAACCAGATCAATATCTTGTTTCGCACTTCTTTGTGTTCCTTCGTGTTCTTCGTGCCTTCGTGGTGAGATTTTCGGTCTTCGTTTCGCCTTTTCCCCGTGATCCCCGTGGTAAATAGTCGCCGGCGTTGACGGCGTCGTCGTATCCGCCTGAGAATAGCGCTTCCGGTTTTCACCCGTTGCCCGCCGATGCGCCCGTGCGTGGCGCCTGAATTCACTGTCGTTACATCCCCTGGAAGGTTAGATCATGGCTATTTTTCTAAAAACCGGCATTTCCGCCGAGCAGGACGCTGCGGACATCGCCAAGGTACGCAAGACCGTCGAGGACATCCTCGCCGACATCGAGAAGCGCGGCGACGCAGCCGTGCGCGACCTGTCGAAGAAATTCGACAACTGGTCTCCGGAAGACTTCCGCATGGGAAAGGGCGAGATCGAGGACTGCATGCGCCAGCTCCCGAAGCAGGTTATCGAAGACATCACGTTCGCGCAGGCGCAGATCCGGAATTTCGCGCAGATCCAGCGCGACGCGTTGCGCGACGTGGAAGTGGAAACCTTGCCCGGCGTGATCCTCGGCCACAAGAACATCCCGATCAACAGCGTCGGCTGCTACGTTCCCGGCGGCAAGTACCCGCTGGTGGCCTCGGCCCACATGAGCATCGTCACCGCGCGCGTGGCCGGGGTGAAGCGCATCATTGCCTGCGCGCCGCCGTACCAGGGCAAGCCGCATCCGGCGATCGTTGCGGCGATGAGTCTTGCCGGTGCCGACGAGATCTATACCATCGGCGGCGTGCAGGCCATCGGCGCGATGGCGCTCGGCACCGCCACGATCAAGCCGACCGACATGATTGCCGGCCCGGGCAACGCCTTCGTGGCGGAAGCCAAGCGCCAGCTTTCGGGGCGGGTCGGCATTGATTTGTTTGCAGGCCCCACCGAAACCCTGATCATTGCCGACGATTCCTGCGACGCGGAGATGTGCGCGACCGACCTGCTGGGCCAGGCCGAGCACGGTCCGAATTCGCCGGCGATCCTGCTTACCAACTCGCGCCGGCTCGCCGAAGAAACGATGAAGGAAGTCGAACGCCAGCTCCAGACGCTGCCGACCGCCGCGATCGCGGGTCAAGCCTGGAAAGACTACGGCCAGGTGATTGTTTGCAAGGACTACGCCGAAATGGTGAAGGAGGCCGACCGCATCGCTTCCGAACACGTGCAGGTCATGACCAGGGACCCGGATTATTTCCTGAAGAACATGAGCAACTACGGTGCGCTGTTCCTTGGACCGGAAACCAACGTCGCCTATGGCGACAAGGTGATCGGCACCAATCACACGCTGCCTACCCGAAAGGCGGCGCGCTATACCGGCGGCTTGTGGGTCGGCAAGTTCATCAAGACCTGCACCTACCAGAAAGTGAAGCCCGAGTCCTCGGCGATGATCGGCGAATACTGCTCGCGCCTGTGCGCGGTCGAAGGCTTTGCCGGCCACAAGGCGCAGGCCGATCTGCGGGTCAAGCGCTACGGCAAGCGCCGCGCAGCGTAAGGGCCGTGAATACCGTGACTCAAGTGAACGTCGTGAATATCGTAAGAAATGCTGCTGCGCGGTTGAATGCTTTTGCGAATCACGACATTCACGATATTCACGTCATTCACGCATTCACGAACTCCGGTCGGTAAATAAGGCATGGCAGTGAAAGCCCCTCTGCGGGGAAATGTTTGCGTCGTCGTCGGAGGCTCGGGCGCAATCGGCTCCGCGATCTGCAGGCATTTCGCCGAGGCCGGCGCGACCTGCATCGTCACCTACGACCGCGGCAAGGAAGCCGCGAAAAATCTGATGCTGAGCCTGCCCGGGCAGGGGCATTGGGCCGCCAATGTGCCGGTTGAAGACAGCTCTGCACTGAATCTTCTTGCGGCTGACGTCGAGGCGAAGCACGGCCGGCTGGATGTACTGGTGAACTGCGCGGGCATTACCCGATATGTGCCGCATAACGATCTCGATGCGCTGGACGACAAGCTGATCGACGATATCTTCCGCGTCAACTGGCGCGGGCCGTTCGCCGCGGTAAGGGCTTTCCGCAAAATGCTTGCGGCCGGCGAGGGCGGGCTGGTGATCAACATGTCCTCGATCGCCGGCGTGACCGCGATGGGCAGCAACGTCGCTTACTGCGCCTCGAAAGCGGCACTTGATTCGATGACCAAGTCGCTGGCCCGCGCACTGGCGCCCGAGATCCGGGTGGTTTCGGTTTCCCCCGGCCTGGTGGACACCGACTTCGTGAAGGGTCTGGACAAGAAGTGGCGCGACGAGCAGGCGGCACGCACGCCGCTCAAGCGTCTCGCCACCGCCGACGAGATCGGCGCCGCGACGCTGGCCGTTGTCACCCACTTCCGCTACTCTACCGGCTGCATATTTCCGGTGGACGGCGGCCGGCCGCTGGCCTGACCGCGCGACATTCCCTCGTGGCCGAATCGAAGTCTATTTACAACGATGTGATCCTCGATCACATCAGGAATGCCCGCAATTTCCGCAAACTCGGCGATGCCAACCGCAAGGCTCAGGGTTTGAACCCCTTGTGCGGCGACACCTTCACCGTCTATGCGCGCATCGAGGGCGATCGTGTGGCGGAGGCGAGCTTTCAGTGCGAATGCTGCGGAATCTCGATGGCTTCCGCCTCGGTCATGACCGAGGCGATCGCCGGCAGGACCGTAAGCGAGGCCAGATCGCTGTACCGGCACTTCGAGCGCCTGCTGAAGGATCCCGCCGGAACACCGGACCGGCCGGGCGATCACAGCCAGCTCGCGGTGCTGGCGCTGATCAGGGAGTTTCCCTCGCGCGTGAACTGCGCGTTGCTGGGCTGGAAGACGCTGGATGCCGCGCTCGACGGACGTTCGGAAGTGACGATCGGCTGACCGCTTCGGCCGAAGCCGGCTACTGCGCCTTGCAGATCTTGCGCAGGTCGCCGCCCGGAAACACCGTCAGCGCTTCGACATTGCCGTTGGTATTGAGGCGCACGGCGAGGCCGTTGAGGTAACAATACATCCGCATCACCGCCGTCGCGCCGTCCTTGCCGGTCCCGGTCGTTTCTCCGACAGATTGCGGTTTGCCGAAGCTCGCCCTGACCAGCGCCTCGGAAGAACCGAAGCGCACGCCTTCCCGGGTCTGGAAGCTCTCGATTCGTTCGACCTCGATGGAGTAGACGGTCTGATCGTGTTCCCGCACCAGCACCAGGAGTGCGCCGTCCGCGGCCCCGGGGTCCGGGTAGCGGTACAGCAACGCCGGCCGGCCGCCAGGCATGCGTGAGTCGGTGCCGGACACCGGTTCACCGAAAACCTCGATCAATTTGCGCAGCGGCATATCGAGGAACACCGGCCCGACGCGAACGCCCGGAATCACGGTCTTGTCGCGCAGCAGATTTTCGACTGCGGGCGTCTCTGCCTTTGCCGGCGGCGACTCGGGCTCCTTCTTTGTCGACGCGCAAGCCGTCAGTGCCAGCAGCACAATCGCAACCCAAAGCAAACGCAACGTTTGGCTCATGTGCCACCCGGATTCCTTATTTCGTTTCCGCTTCGATCTCTTTGTCGCGTTCCTGCTTCTGCTGCTCCAGCGTCGAACCCAACTCGGCGCCCGTGTTCATGGTGCGCGCACCCTCCCGTATCGTTCCCGACGGCAGGCTCTCGACGTTCTTCACCGGATGCGTGTCCGGCGCGGAACCGGACTGAGGCGTCGGGGGCTTGCTTTTTTCGCAAGCGGTCAGCGTAGCGGCGATGAAAATTATTGCGAGTATGCAGCGCCTCATGATTCTCTCCCTAGCCCCTAGCCCCTAGCCCCTCGTCCCTCGTCCCTCATTTCATCGTCGGCATCACGAACTCGGCGCCTTTGCGGATTCCGGTCGGCCAGCGTGTGGTCACGGTTTGGAGGTGGGTGTAGAAGCGCACGCCCTCAGGCCCGTGCATGTGGTGGTCGCCGAAGAGCGAGCTCTTCCAGCCGCCGAAACTGTGGAAGGCCATCGGCACGGGGATGGGGACGTTGATCCCGACCATGCCCACCTGGATCTCGTTGGCGAACGCGCGCGCGCTGTCGCCGTC
>JBGQGT010000070.1:0-8915 GCA_041497595.1 Gammaproteobacteria bacterium | reverse complement strand
TGGACTTCCCGCAGCCAGTCGGACCAACCACCGCGACGAACTCGCCTTCGCCGACGCGCAGGTCCACGCCGGCAACGGCGGTGTACGCGGCGGTGCTGCCGCCGCGGGCCGGAAATGTACAGGTTACGCCGTCGAGTTCCAGGGCCTTGATCATCTATATTCCTGAAGCGCGTTTTCGACGAAGCGGTTGGTATAGGTTTGGCCGCTCCAAAACACCGATGCGCGGCGCACCGCGGTGTTGTGCACGAGCAGCAACGCTGTCCTTGCGGGGACGAGCATGAGCTATTTCATCGGCGTAATCGCGATCTTGCACTGGTAATCGAAGGGAAACGTCTGATTGCCGGAGAAGAACCGGCCGACCAGCCGATAGCGAAAGCCTTCGAGCGCGAAATTCTGGAAATCCATGATCTGGTCAATCGCCCTGGACGTGTCCCTCACGGCCTGGACCTGCACCATCGCCTCGCGGAGTCGCGTTATGACTACCGACTCGTTGCTGACCCCGCGGGCGAACAGCTTGCCGTTGGTTTCGACCGGGAAGGACAGGCCGCCGGCGACGATCTCGAAGTTGCCCGGATTCTGTACCCGCATTGCATTTCATGCGACCTCCTCGATCGGCAATGACGATCAAGTGCCGTCTTTGGCACTATCGCGGATGGCCGTTCTCAATTGCGCGATCTCGATGCGCAATTGCCGGATATCGGCGTGCATTTCCTTGCGCAGCGCCCGCTCGTCCTCATCGATGAGTTGCATGACATCATCGCGAACCTTCTTGATGTCCTGATGCATTTCCTGGCGCAGTAGTTTTTCATCCTCGCCGATAAAGAACGCGGAGATGCTGGCCGTCACCAAAGAGAATAACGTCAGGCCCAGCATCACCATGAACGCCGCGAACGCCCGCGACGCGGTCGTGGTCGGGACGAAGTCGCCGTAACCGACCGTGGATCCGGTGACGAACGCAAGCCACACGCCGTCGGCATAGCTTTCCACCGTGGGTTCCAGCCAGTAGAAACCGGCTCCGGCCAGCGCGAATATCATGGCCGCGAGCCCCAGGACGAACGGGATGCCGCTGGGGGAAAAGAGTTTTCGCAACGATCCGAGGATGCGAGTGAGCAACAGCCCGACAAGGGCGAGCCGCAGCAGCCGGGCGATCGCCACCCACTTGGACCCGAAGCCGGCGAGGTTTGCCCCCGCGGAAACGACGATGAGCAAGTTGAGCCAGTTTCGCACCAGGTATTCCCCGCGATGCGAGGTCAACCGAAACATCCACGCAAACTCCGCGGCAAAGGCAAGGAAAATGATCCACTCGATCACCTTTCCCACCATTATCAGCACGGGTTCGTGCGCCTTCTGGTCCAGCACCAGTGCTGGTATCGTCAGCAACGCCACGACGATCATGATCCAGTGCAGCCGCCGTTCCCAGCCGCGGGCGCGGGGATTGTCCTGCGGCGGCACTCCGCCGAGGCCGATCCAGTGTCCTCTCTGCTCCGTCATCGCAATTTCCCTCCGTGAAGGGACTCTAGACCGCCCCCGCCTTGCGCAGCAGCTCGGCGAGCGCCTCTGCCATGCGCCGGTAGCCCTTGGCGTTCGGATGGATCGGGTCGGCCTTGAATTCGTTGTCGAACAGGATGTCCTTGAGAATCTTGCTCTCCAGAGGCAGATCGTTTTCCCTGGCAATGGACTGGTAGAAGGCCGCGTTACCGCCGAACAGCGCCGGTTTGGGCACGGCGACCAGTACCACGGCGATACCGCGATCCCTGGCGATGCGCACCATCGTCCGCAGGTTGGACTCGATGACCACAGATTCAACCTTGCGCAACATGTCGTTGCCGCCCAGGCAAAGCAGCAGGAGCTTCGGCTTCACCTCGTCGAGCACCTCCGGCAGGCGCTGCAGGCCGTTCGCGCTGACTTCCCCGGGAACGCCGGCGCCGACTACGCGGCGGCCGATCAACTGGGCCAACACTTCCGGGTAACTCTCTTCGGGGCGTGCCCCGGTCCCGTAGGTGATGCTGTCGCCGAAAGCGAGCACGACGTCTTCCGCGCCAAGCCGCGGCAGCGGCGGCGGCGCGTCGCTGCAAGCGGCGAGCGCGCTGAGCGAAAGCGCGCCCACCAGACTTCGAAGAAGCGCTGCGGTTGTTTGAGCTCGACTCTTCATGGCTCCACGCGCGAGGGCCGAGGGGCGAGGGATGAGGGTTTTAAAGGTTTAGCCCTTCTGGCTTTTCCCCTCGCCCATCGGCCCTATTTCATTCTCCCGCCACCGTCATCCCCTCTACCAGCACCGAGCCGGTCTGGCGCGAGCCGCGCACCATTACGTCGGTGCCGATTGCGACGATGTTCCCGAACATGTCCTTGAGATTGCCGGCGACCGTGACCTCCTGCACAGGATAAGCTATCTCGCCGTTCTCGATCCAGAATCCGGCTGCGCCGCGCGAGTAGTCTCCGGTCACCATGTTGATCCCCTGCCCCAGCATTTCCGTGACCAGAACACCCGTGCCCATCTTCTTCAGCAGGGTGGCAAAATCCTCGCCGGTCGAATCCATTACCAGGTTGTGGTTGCCACCCGCATTTCCGGTGGACTTCATTCCCAGCTTGCGCGCCGAGTAGCTGCCGAGGAAATAGCCCTGCAATACGCCGCCCTTCACGACGTCGCGGGCGCGGGTCGCCACACCCTCGTCGTCGAACGGGCTGCTGGCGAGGCCTTTCCTCACGTGAGGCAGGTCATGAATGTTCACGATCGGCGAGAACACCTGCTTTCCCAGGCTGTCGAGGAGGAACGAGGACTTCCGGTACAGGCTGCCGCCGCTCACGGCAGCGACGAAATGCCCCAGCAGGCTCGATGCGATCGGCGCTTCGAACAACAGCGGCACGCGCGCGGTGGCGACCTTGCGCGCTCCGACGCGGCGCGCGGCACGCTTTCCGGCGCGGCTGCCGACGTCGGCCGCCGGCTCGAGATCGGCAGCCTCGCGCGCGGTCGTGTACCAGTCGTCGCGTTGCATGGTCTCGTCCTTGCCCGCGATCACCGCGCACATGATGCTGTGGCGGGAACTGGGATAGCCCGCCAGAAAGCCGTGGGAGTTGCCGTAGGCAAAATGCGACTGCTGAACCGAAACCGTGGCGCCCTCTGAGTTGCTGACCAGGCGATCGGCGGCGAACGCGGCACTCTCGCACGAGCGTGCCAGCTCGATCGCCTGCTCCACCGAAATTGACCACGGGTGATACAGGTCGAGATCGGGAAACTCGGTGGCAAGCAGGTCGGCATCGGCAAGCCCGGAAAACTCATCGGAAGCGGTGAGCCGGGCGATCGACAGCGCCGCATCGACCGTGTCGCGCAGCGCCCTGGCGGAAAAGTCGGACGTGCTGGCGTGGCCGCGCTGCTTGCCGATGTAAACCGAGACGCCCACGCCCTTGTCGCGGTTGTACTCGATGGTCTCGACCTCTCCGCGGCGCACGGTCACGCCCTGCCCGAAGCCCTCGCTCACCTCGGTTTCGGCGGCGGTGGCGCCGCGGTCGCGGGCATACTCGAGGACATCGCTGGCAATCTGCTTGAGCGCGGCGGTTTCGTGGGTGAATTCGGTGCTGGACACGATGATTCCGGTTGTGGCACGAACAAATGAGCGCGGCGTGCCGCCATCTTTCAAGCGGGGCGGCACGCCGCGAATGGAATTTTCGTTATGATACCAGTTGCGACGGCCCCGACTCTCCGATGGAAGAAGAACTTCAGATCAGCAAGACCCAGCGCAAGCGCGAGATGCAGGCGCTGCAGGACCTCGGCGAAGAGCTGGTCGCTTTGGGCACGGACAAGCTGGCCGGGCTCGACCTCCCCACCCGCCTTCTCGACGCGGTACTGGAAGCCAAGCGCATATCCAAGTTCGGCGCGCTGCGGCGCCAGATGCAGTATGTCGGGCGGCTGATGCGCGAGTTCGATGCCGACGCCATCCGCTCGCAACTCGACGTCTGGAAAGGCACCTCGGTCGCGGAGACCGCGCGCCTGCACTCGATCGAACGCTGGCGCGCCCGTCTGGTCGGGGACGACCTGGCGCTGGGCGATCTGCTCGACCAGTTTCCCCGCGCCGACGCGCAGCGCCTGCGCGCGCTGATCCGCAACGTCAAGCGCGAAGCCGCGTCCAAAAAACCGCCCAAAAGCTTCCGCGAACTGTTCCAGGAACTCCGCGAGATCATCCGAACACAAGAGCGTTGACGCAAAGGTTTTGAGGAAACATGAGCGAGAACGAACAAGTGATCATCGGGCTGGTTTCGATCAGCGACCGGGCATCGAAAGGCGTGTACAAGGACGAAGGCATTCCGGCGCTCGAGGACTGGCTGGGACGCGTCGTGCTCAATCCGCGCCGCATCCTCACGCGCCTGATCCCGGACGAGCGGCCGGTGATCGAAGCCACGCTGAAGGATTTGTGCGACAAGGAACGCTGCCATCTGGTGCTCACCACCGGCGGCACCGGGCCGGCGCCGCGCGACGTAACGCCGGAAGCCACGCTGGCGGTTGCCGACAAGGTGATGCCGGGGTTTGGCGAGCAGATGCGCCAGATCAGCCTGAGCTTCGTCCCCACCGCGATCCTTTCACGTCAGGTCGGCGTCATCCGCGGGAGCACGCTCATCATCAACCTGCCGGGCCAGCCGAAATCCATCAAGGAAACGCTGGAAGGCCTGAAGGACGCAGACGGCAAGCAGAAGGTGCACGGCATATTCGCCGCGGTGCCTTACTGCATCGACCTGATCGGCGGGCCTTACATCGAGACCGACGAGACCGTGGTCAAGGCTTTCCGTCCCAAGTCCGCTCTCCGCCCCAAAGCCTGAACCCAACACAGAGGCACAGAGAAGTGCAGAGAACACAGAGAAAGATATGCGCAAAATCCGGCGACCGTCATCTGCAGACTTCAAACAATTTTATTTTCTCAGAACTTCTCTGCTTTCTCTCTTTTCCCTCTGTGAACTCTGCGTCCCACGACTTTGACTTCCATGAGTGAAACGCTGCCAGCAATAGAGATCGAGACCAAACCGAAGCCGAGCCATGCGGTGATCTGGCTGCACGGCCTGGGCGCGGACGGCAATGACTTCGTGCCGGTGGTGAAGGAGATGAAACTTCCGCCGCTGGGAATCCGCTTCGTGTTTCCGCACGCGCCGATGCGCCCGGTCACCATCAACGGCGGCTTCGTGATGCGCGCCTGGTACGACATAGCCTACCAGGAGCTCGCCTTCAAGGAAGACGAGCGCGGGCTGCGCGAATCGCAGAAGCTGATCGAGGACCTGATCGCGCGCGAGAACGCGCGCGGTATTCCTTCCAGCCGCATCGTGCTGGCGGGATTCTCCCAGGGCGGGGTGATGGCGCTGCAAGTCGGGTTGCGGCAGTCCAAGCGGCTCGCCGCCCTGATGGCGCTGTCGGCCTATCTGCCGATGTCGCCGATGATCGAGGTCGAGCGCAACGCCGCAAGCAACGCGGTGCCGATCTTCATGGGCCACGGCATCGCCGACAACATCGTGCCGCCGGCCCTGGGCACGATGTCGCGCGACACGTTGATCAAGCTGGGTTACAAAGTGGAATGGCACCAGTACCCGATGCCGCACTCGGTCTGCGCCGAGGAACTGGCGGACATCGGCGCCTGGCTCAAGCGCGTCTTGCTTTGAACGTCAAACCCGCTTGCGGTGACAGTTCACGCAGTCAGGAAGCTCGCTGCAGGACGCGGAAGCGGGCCATGTCGAAATCGTCGCCGCCCTCCAGCAACATCTTCGGCACCAGCAGGTAGTTGCGATCGTAGGCCTGCATCTCGTAGGTCTTTTTGTCCGAGAAGAGCCCCGGCCTCAACAACAAACTCATTTCTCCGGTACCGCTGCTGTCGCTCGTGCTCGAAGGCAACAGCACGGCGTCCTGCGCGACGGCACTTCTGCCGGAGTTGGCGGGCGCGAGCTTCACTACGGTTGCGCCCTTGCTGAACACCTGGATGCCGACATAGCGCTGCTGCAGATCGTAGGCTGAAAGCCGGCGCACGATACCCACGCCCCATGCCGCGCCGTCTTCGAGTTTCACCCCCAGCAGGGTTCCGACCTTGAGCCAGTCGCCTTTGGTCTGCGGCAGAAGAGCCCCGTAACCGCCTGCGCTTTCGTTCTCCACCATCCAGGTTTCGGCCGAATTGTCGAAAGCTAGATCCTGGGTATCGCCGGAAACGGTGGCGACGATTTCGTCGAAGTCGTGAATCACGCTGATGCGCGACACCGAGCGGCGCCGTTCCTCGCCGCGCGCCGGCGGCACCGGCGCCCAATAGCGCGCCAGATGCCGCAGCACTTCCAGCACCACCTCGGGATCGAAAATACCACCGAGATTGACGTTGGACGGCACCACGCCGTCGGCCTGCAGGACGGCGATCAGTTTTTCCAGTTCCTTCGCGGCGGAGCCGGGGCCGAAGAATCGCAGTCCCGGCGTCATCTGCAGACGCGAGACCATCCGCGCCGGTCCCTTGCCGCTGGAAATGTCGATGAAGTAGTGACAGCCTTTGCCCGGCTGGCGCTGAATCACGAAGAACTCGGAGAACTGCGCCAACACCCGCTCGGCCACTTCCAGTTTCATGGGCAGCAGGCTGTCGGTGGACGAGATCGCGAGCATCAGTCCCTTGAGAAACTCGCGCTGCATCGTCGATTCGCCGAACTTTCCCGCATACACCTCGACCTTGGTCGCAGCGAAGCCTTTTTCCTCGGCATAGGCGAAGAGCTTGCCATACTCCTCCCACAACCTTGGCGCCACCGGCCCGTAGCGCAGCAACTGCCATTTGAGCTGCAGCGAAATCGCCCGCATCGCGCGCGCCACGACCATCGGCAACGGCCCCTTCAGCGAACCCCAGCCGCCGGCGCCGGCCTGGTAGCGCGTCAGGCACAGTTGATAGGCGTCCGCAAGCTGCTTCCAGAAAGTAAACGACGTGTTCCAGATGCGGATTTCCTGGAATTTCTGCAGCCGCGCACTGCCCGTGAGATAGTCCTGGGAAAGTTTACGCTGATGGTTTTTTGCGGCCTGGTCGATCAGGTCGATGATTTCGAGCTGGCGCCCGAGCTTGAGGTCTTCCGCGCCCTTGAGCGCATCCAACCAGTAGGAAAGTTCTTCGAGCGCCTTGAAAGAATCGTTGGCCGGTAATTCGGCGACGAGTTCGCGCGCGGCCTTGTCCTCGGCCAGCGGATGGTCCGACTGCGTCCCCTTGATCCAGCTCAGCATGACCATCCTCCGCGCCTTCGGCGCATGCGTAAAACCTGACAGGGCAGAATTATAACGCGCTGTTTATCTTGGTCTATTAATTCTTGAATCTGCCAATTACCGCAATTGCGGCACACTCTTCAGCGGACGCGCGGCGCGATGCCCGCGGCGTGCGTTGACTCCGGCCAGCAGCGCCAGTCCGATGAGGAAATAGCTGCCGGTAATGAGGATTGCAAGGCGATGATTCCCGGCGGAAATCCAACTCACCAGACCGTAGGTGATCGGACCCAGGATCGACGACAATTTGACCGCCAGCCCCCACAATCCGAAGAATTCGGCGCGACGGTCCGGCGGACTCAGGTAGCCGACCAGCGCACGCCCGGCGGACTGGCTTGCGCCGAGACAGACGCCGGCGAGGTTCGCCGCCACCCAGAACAATGCCGGGGTGGTCGCCAATCCGGCCAGCACCACGGTCAGGCACCAGCCGATCAATGTCAGCGCCAGCGTGCGCACATGGCCGAGCTTGTCCTGCAACTGTCCGAAGGCGACCGCGCCCGCGCTGGCGGTGACGTTCACGACCAGGATCAGCATGATGGTCTGCTGCGTCGAGAATTTCATCTCCTGTTCGGAATAGATCGCGGCGAGCGAAATCACCGCCTGCACGCCGGCTTGATAGAACAGGATGCAGAGCAGGAAGCGCATCAGGTCGCGATAGCGGCTGGCATGCCGGAGCGTTTCCCAGGTGCGCGCAAACGCGCTCGCGTACGCGCCGGTGGGCAGTTGCTGCGGATGTGCGCGCTCTTTGAGCAGCAGGAAGGTGGGCAGGCACGAGACGGCGAAAAGCGCGGCGGTGATCAACATGGTCACCGGAACAAACTCCGCGGAGGACTGCCCCCGCGCCTGCGCCCAGGTGACGTAGGCGAGAGATGCGCCGAGGCTGATCAGCCCGCCGATGTAGCCCAGCCCCCAGCCCCAACCCGACACTTTGCCCAGCGAGCGTCCCCTGGCAAGTTCCGGAAGAAATGCCGCGATCAAGTTCTCGCCGGTGCCGAAGAAAAAATTGGAGATGATCAGCAGCACGATGCCGAGCGCCAACTCCCCGGGACCGACCAGCGCCAGCGCCGCCGTTCCGGCCACGCAGCCGATCGTCGTCATCGCCAGCAGCCGCTTCTTGGCCGCGTGCGCGTCCGCATAGGCGCCGATCAGCGGCGCGCTTACCACGATCAGCGCGTAGGACACCGACAGCGCCGCGGTCCAGGCGAAGGTAGCCCACACCGCCTGCCCCGCCACCACCGCCACGAAGTAGGCGTTGAACACCGCGGTGATGACCACCGTGGTGTAACCGGAGTTGGCGAAGTCGAACATCATCCAGCCCCACACTTCGCGGGGCCTGACGTCTTCGACCAGGTCTTTCTTCGAGCTGGGGACCGGCAAGATTCTGCGTGCGACGGTTAAGGTCGGGAAGCCCAGCTTAGTGTCCTGTTCCGCCAAATCGCGGCTGAAGACCCAACGAGAATCGGCGCCATGCGGTGTTACGAGTCCTCGCCGTGCGTGTCGGAGCGCGGAAGAGGGGCCCCTCCGGGGATCTGACCGCGGAGACACGCGTGAGGCCGGTGGTCGACACGCTATTGGCCGGTTGCACGGTCGCATCCCCGCAAGCGGGGCGGCTGTCGAGGCGGAGCAGGGGCCCCAACTTTATTTGGGGATGCGACCTGAGATCAGACGC
>JBGQGT010000069.1:0-8964 GCA_041497595.1 Gammaproteobacteria bacterium | reverse complement strand
CTGATGCGGCGCCGGCAGCGTCGACATCTTCACTTTGCCGTTTCCCTGCGCCCGGTACAGCGCCGGAATCTCGTTGAGCGCGAGCTGCCGGCCCCACTCGGTATTCACCAGGATCATCAGTTCGGAGACGACCCTGTCGATGGGCGATCCGCGCTTGCGCTCGACGATGCTGACCCGGTCTTTGTCGACGTAGAAGTTGTAGTCCGCGCGCGCGAGTCCCGGTTCTCCTTTTCCGCGTTGCTGTTCAAGCCGGGTCGCAAACCGCCACAGCAGCAGCAGTTCGGCGCCGAATCCGCAGTCCACTTGCCCCGTCGTCACCCGCTCCTGGTTGAACGCCTGCTCAAGGGTGTCGTGGCGCAGGTTTGCGGCGATCCTGACCTGTTCGACCGCGCTGCGGTTGCCGACGATTTCCAGTTCGGGCGTCACCTCCATGTACATCGACAGCGCCGGACGATCGCGGCCCTCCGAAAGCGTGTACTGATCGATCACTGATTCCGGCAGCATGGTGATCTTGTTTCCCGGGAAGTAGACGGTGGAAAGCCGCTTTGCCGCTTCGACATCCAGCGGCGATCCGACCGGAAACCCAAGCGCGGGCGCGGCGATGTGCACGCCGACCTGCCAGTTGCCGTTCGCAAGCCTGGTGATCGAGAACGCATCGTCGATCTCCGTGGTGGTCGCGTCGTCGATGCTGAACGCCGCCACTTCCGCGGTTTCAAGCGCGCCGGGATCGGCGGCCGTGAGCGCCGCATCGAAACCGGTGCCCCTGGGAAAGTATTCGAACAGGAAGCGGCCGTAGTGATAGTCGTGGCTGGACGGCAGCGCACCGCATTTTTGCAACAGCTTCGGAATCGTCAGCCGCGCCTGAACCGCGGCCTGGTCCAGCGCCTTGAACTCGATGGTGTTCCTGTCCGGCCGGTACAGCAGTTCCTTCAGCATCGGCCGGAGTTCTTCCGGCACCTCGAACCGGCCCAGTTGCTCGAGGTAGCGGGCCTGCTGCGTCGCCTGTCTTTGCTTGCGCTCGATGCCGGCCAACGCCGACTTCAGCGCGTCCCGCGGTGCAGCCTTGTAACGGCCTTTGCCCTTCTTGTAGAAATGCGTCGGGGTAGCGTGCAGCCGAATCAGCAGCCCGGCGCTTTCCTGCGCCTTGGGCTCGCGCCCGAAGTATTCGCGGCCCAGCTGCTCGAACGAGAACTCGGCCTCGCCGCAGCATTCCCATAGAAACGCCGGATCGATTTCCCCGGAGACCTTGTGCGCCTCCGCCATGAACTGCGACAGCGCCAGGTGCTCGAAGCGGATCAGCACCGCCGCAGCCTTCACCTTGGTGCGCTTGCCGTGCAGGGTTTCGACCTGCAGCGAGGTGTTGTGGTCGGCGAGCACGGTGCCGACCTTGAAGCCGCCGTCCTCTTCGAAGAAAACGTTCATGTGCTGCGCTGGTGAGGCGTGAGGAGCGAGGGGTGAGGGGCAAAAGCGAGCGCGCGATTATACGGGAAGCGTGCCCCTCATTTGGCGAAATCGAGAACGATATCGAGGTAGTTGCCGAATTCCTTGAAACCGTGATCGCTGCCCTGCACGATGACCTGCCGGCAGCCGCGGTAGTGGTCGACCGCGATGCGCCAGTCGAGCAATTCGTCTCCGGTGGTGTGCATCAGCAGATAGCGGTCCAGCCGCGCCGGCTTCTGCACCTGCAATTCGGCGAGCTGCGCGAGGTGTTCCTCGGTAAGCACGTACTCCTCGCCCGAGTAAAGATTCCTCTGCGGGCCGAGGTAAGCGCGCAAACCCTGCTGCGGCGTGATCGCCGGATTCACCAGCATAGAGCGCACGCCGGTTTTCTCGGTGAGGGCCGTGGCGTAGAAACCGCCGAGCGAACTGCCGGCGAGCGTGACCTCCGCCGCCGGCACGCGCGCAACTTCGCGCTCCAGCAGCGCCATCGCCTGCTTCGGCCAGTGCGGCAACGCCGGGCACACAAACTCCGTGCCGCGACCGAGCGCAGCAAGGCGGTCGCGCAGCTGATTGGATTTGTGTGATGCGGGGGAGCTGTTGAATCCGTGGATATAGACGATCATGACGTTGGCGGAAGCAGACGCCCCGGTATTGTGCCCGACCACCACACTACGCACAAAAACCACCCGACGCGGGCGCGCCTCGAGGACCTGCCAGCCTCTGCCGCCGCTGCGGTTCTGCAATTCCCAATGGTGGTACGGCGATTGCAAAGCGGTATGCTCTGGGAGGCGCCACGATTCAACGGGAACACGGAAAGGAGGATTTCCATGATCAGGAAATGGATGGTTCTGGCGACGGCCGCCGGCGCGGCCCTCACGCTGCAGGCGGACGACGACTTCTCCCGGCGCGATCAGCTGAGGCAGGTGCCGGCAAAGAACTTTCCCGGGCGGGTCCACCTGTTGCCTGCCACACTCGACACCGTGCAATGGGGCTGGTTCGACAACAGCGAACCGCCGGTGCTCACGATCAAGCCGGGCGATACGGTGGTGATGGAAACCATGATGCACTCCCACAATCAGATCGTCCCGGGACTGAGCATCGAAGAGATCAAGACGCTGCGCGTCGACAACCCCGGACGCGGACCGCACTCGGTGACCGGGCCGGTGTATGTCGAAGGCGCCGAGCCGGGGGACCTGCTCAAGGTCCACATCAACCGCATCGTGCCGCGTGCCTACGGCGCCAACTTCAATCTGCCGGGCATGCTGGGCCAGTTCCCGGGCGAGTTCCCGGAAGGCCAGGTGCGCTACTTTTATCTCGATACCCGGCGCATGGTGACCGAGTTCGCCCCCGGGATCGAGATTCCGCTGGCGCCTTTCCCCGGCATCCTCGGGGTGGCGCGCGCCGAGCCGGGACAGTACAGCACCGTGCCGCCCGGCCCTTTCGGCGGAAACATGGACATCCGCGAGCTGAAGGAAGGCACCACGCTGTACGTGCCGGTGTTCGTCCCCGGCGCGCTGCTTTGGTCGGGGGATTCGCACGCCGCCCAGGGCAACGGCGAAGTCAACCTGACCGCACTCGAGACCGCATTCAAGGAACTGTCGCTTACCATCGATGTGGTCAAGGGGAGATCCCTCCAGTGGCCGCGCATCGAGACCCCGACGCACTGGATCACCATGGGCGCCGACCCGAACCTGAACCAGGCGCTGGCAATCCTGCTCGATGAAACCGCGAAGTTTCTCTCCGAACAGCGCGGCATCAGTATGGACGCCGCGCGCAGGCTCATTCCGCAAGTGTCCGACTGCAGAGTTGCGGAAGTCGTCAACCAGAGCAAGGCGCTCTACTGCATGAATGCGAAGGACTGGAAGACGGTGAAACTGCCGTCGCTGGCAGCGCGCGAGACGCCGCGCAATTTCATCACAATCGGCGAGGACGCCGATTTGCAGAAGGCGATGGACACGGCCTCCATGAGCATGATCGAGGTGCTGCAACAGAAAAAGGCGTTGACGCGACTGGACGCCTACTCGCTTGCCAGCCTGACCATGGACTGCCGCCTGGGCAACCCGGCGGCGGAAGTGCAGCGCGTGCACTGCTTCGTCCCGAAGAGCCTCTGGATCGGCAAACGCTAGGCGGGGGAAAATTTTGGTTGGCGCTGTTTTTCCGTGTCCGCAATAGCCAGCTAGCGCTTGAGCGCTTCCAGAAGCATGGTGTGAATGCCGCCGAAGCCGCCGTTGCTCATCACCAGCACGTGGTCGCCCGGCCGGCTGGCAGCGGCAATCGCTTCCGTGAGCTTCCCCAGATCGTCGAAGCAGGCCGATTTCGCACCGAGCGGCGCGAGTACCGGCCCGGCATCCCAGCCCAGCCCGTTGGTATAGCAGAACACCAGGTCGGCCCCGGCGAGACTTCCCGCCAGCGCGTACTTCATCACGCCCATCTTCATGGTGTTCGAGCGCGGTTCCAGGACGGCAAGGATGCGTGCGCCGTTGACCTTGCTGCGCAGTCCCGCGATGGTGGTCTCGATCGCGGTGGGATGGTGGGCAAAATCGTCGTATATGGTGATGTCGTTGACCGTGCCGCGCACCTCCAGGCGGCGTTTCACGTTCCTGAACTCCGCCAGCGCCTCGATGCCTTTGGTGACCGGCACACCCGCATGACGGGCGGCGGCAAGCGCTGCCAGTGCGTTGTGGCGATTGTGCTCGCCCAGCAGACCCCAGTTCACGGTGCCGCGCGGACCGCCCTCGAAGAACACGTCGAAGGCGTACTCGTCGCGCGGCCTGGCGATCCAGCCCTCGTCCACGCCCAGCAGTTCCACCTTGCTCCAGACGCCGCGTGCCAGGACGCGCTTCATGCTCTGCTCGCGGCCGTTGGCGATGATCAGGCCGTTGCCGGGAATGGTGCGCACCAGATGGTGGAACTGGGTTTCGATCGCCGCCACGTCGGGAAAGATGTCGGCGTGATCGAACTCGAGGTTGTTCAGGATCGCGGCGCGCGGCATGTAGTGGATGAACTTGGAGCGTTTGTCGAAGAACGCGGTGTCGTATTCGTCCGCTTCGATGACAAAGAATGCCGAATCGGTGGCGCGCGCGGAAACCTCGAAATTGATCGGCACGCCGCCGATCAGAAACCCCGGATTGAGCCCGGCGTGCTCCAGGATCCACGCCAGCATCGACGTGGTGGTGGTCTTGCCGTGGGTGCCGGCGGCCGCCAGTACCCACTTTCCCCGCAATACGTTCTCGTACAACCACTGCGGCCCGGAAATGAAGGCGAGCCCGCGGTTGAGGATTTCCTCCATCAGCGGATTGCCGCGCGCGACCACGTTGCCGATCACAAACAGGTCGGGCTTGAGTTCGATCTGTGCCGGATCGAAGCCCTCGATCAGCTCGATGCCCTGAGCCTGCAACTGCGTGCTCATCGGCGGATAGACGTTGGCGTCGCAGCCGGTGACCTTGTGCCCCGCCTGCCTGGCGATCACCGCGATCCCGCCCATGAACGTGCCGCAGATGCCTAGGATGTGGATATGCACTTGTAGCTACCCCGAAAACCAAAACGCGCTCAACACGACGGGCACGAAGGTACACGAAGGAAAGGCAAAAGCAAGGGGAACAACAGAACCATGGAAAGTGATGGCGGAACACCCAGCTGACCTGCAGCTTATAAGCGTCATCTTTCCGTCTTTGGCTCTCCTTCGTGCCTCTTCGTGTTTCCTTCGTGTCCCTTCGTGTTGAAAGCGGTTTGCCTTTAATACCCCAGAAAGTGGGCAAGCGCGTTGGCGGCGATGCGCTCGCCCCACTCGGGGGTGAAGTGGCCGGCCTCGGCTACTTCGAGCGGCGCCGGGCAGCCGCGGATGTGGCGGTGCAACGCCTGCATCACCGGCGCGCCCAGCACCGGATCCTGCATGCCGATCGCCATGAAACTCGTGCCCTTCCATTGTTTCGACCACCAGTCGCGCGCCGCCCTTGAGATTTCCGCGCCCGGTGCGTCGGGACGATCGGGGACGAGTTGGGGAAAGCGGCGTACTCCGGCCTTGTAGCGCACATCGGGAAACGGCGCATCGTAAGCCGTGCGCTCTTCCGCGGCGAGATGCGGGCAGGCGCGCCCCAGCAGCTTGCCGACCTCCATGTCCGGATGCTCGGCCGCCCACTTGCGCCAGCCGAGAAATCCGGCGGGCAGCGGCGCATCTCCCGTGCCCAGAGTGGTGTTCATCACCAGCAGCCGGGTGAAACGCTGCGGCATTTCCATCGGCAGGGTCAGCCCCAGCAGCCCGCCCCAGTCCTGGCACACCAGCGTGATGTTTCCGAGGTCGAGTTCTTCGATCAGCGCCTTGAGCGCGCCCCGGTGAAAATCGAAAGTATAGGCCGCGTCATCCGCCGGTTTGTCGGACCGGCCGAAGCCGAACAGGTCCGGCACGACCGCGCGCAATCCGGCGCCGGTGAACACCGGGATCATGCGCCGGTAAAGAAACGACCAGGTCGGTTCGCCGTGCAGGCACAGGAACACTTCCGCGTCGCGGGGTCCCGCGTCCACGTAATGCATCCGCAGGCCCGCGTAACCGTGAAGATCGCTCAGGTACTGCGGCTCATGCTCGAAACCGGGCAGATTCGCGAATCGTTCTTCGGGCGTCCGCAGGATTGCCATTGCGCCGCATCCTCAGAGCAATCGGCTCTTGTCGCCGGTCTTGAAACCGGCGAGTGGCGGCTGAACGCCGCGGCCGAGCGCGATCACCTTGAATAGCTCGCCCATTTCCGCCGGCGAGACCAGTTTCTGAACGCCGGCGGCGAGCGGCAGATAGGCAGCAGTCTGTTCGGCGGGCGTGCGCGCAAGCAGGTCGGCGATTCCGCAATTGATCAGGAATTGCGCCTGCGTGGCGTATCCGAGCAGTTGCAGTCCGATTTCGATACCGGCTTCGGCCACCGAGGTAAATTCCACATGCGCGGTAATGTCCTGCAACCCGGGAAAAAGGAAAGGGTCGTCGTGCGCGCGATGGCGGTAATGGCACATGAGCGTCCCCCTGTTACGCTGCGGGTGGTAGTACTCGCGGCGACCGAAGCCGTAATCCACGCACAACAGCACGCCTGGGTCGAGCGCGCCGGCCAGCGTGCGCACCAGTGCCGGGGCAGCGATGGATACTTCGCTCTGGTACGGCGCTTCAATTTGCAACGCGGCTGCGGCATCCCGCAGCGCGCCCGGGGCCAGGCTGCGGTCCGCCCAGGCGAAACCTTCGCCTTTCCAGGTTACGCCGCGCTCGCGCACGCCTTCGTCGCGCCACGCAAGCAGGTGAACAGGCAGCGCATCCAGTACTTCGTTCGCCACCACCACCCCGGTGAAGCGCGGCGGCAACGACATGATCCATTCGACCCTGTCGGCGAGGCCGGGGCGCCGCTGCAGCAACAACCGGCGTTGCCGCTGTGCCAGCTCCGGGCTGACTTCAAGAATCCGATACCTTTCCGGAAGACGGTTGCGCGCTTGCAGCTCTTCCAGCAGGGACAGGGCCAGCGCGCCCGATCCCGCACCCAGTTCCAGTACCCCGCCTCCGCTGTGCGCGAGGATTTCGGAGACCTGGCCCGCAAGCGTCCGTCCGAACAATGGGGAAATTTCGGGCGCGGTTACGAAATCCCCCTCGGCTCCGAGTTTCGCGGCCCCGGCGACGTAATATCCCAGCCCCGGCGCGTACAGCGCCAATTCCATGTAGCGGGCGAAGGAGATCCAGCCGCCGTGTCTTTCGACTTCCGCGCGGATCTCTTCGACCAGCCGATCGCTGTGCCGGCGTGCGTCATCGGAAGGGACGGGCAGTTCGGCGGCGGATCGGTTAAGCGTAAGGCCTTGCACCGGGCGGGATCGAGGGGCGGTTAAGCTACAATCGCTATTCAACAACGCGCCAGACAACTAATCAAGATCGCACCGGGCAACCCGTGCAACTGCAGACCAGGATGGCTCAGGTCAAGCGCAAACAACAGGTGGCATTGGTGACCGGTGCCGGCAGGCGGATCGGCCGCGCGATCGCGATCGGACTGGCTGATGACGGCTGGGACGTGGTAGTCCATTACCATCGTTCGAAACACGACGCCGAGACACTTGCGAACGAAATTGCGGGGCGTGGCGTGAAAGCGGTGGCGGTCGGCTGCGACCTCGAAGACGCGAGCGCTTTGTCGGAACTGCTTCCCGAATGCGGCCGCCGGCTCGGGCCGGTGGGCTGCCTGGTGAACAACGCGGCGCTGTTCGAGTACGACAGTATCGAAATCCTGGAAGCGAGAAAGTGGGAACGGCACGTGAACGTGAACCTGCGCGCACCCTTGCTGCTGGCACGGGATTTCGCGAAACAACTGCCGGAAAGTGTGGTGGGCTGTATCGTCAATATGCTGGACCAGAAAGTGTTCAACCCGAATCCCGATTTCCTGTCGTACACGATTGCCAAGATCGGCCTGGAAGGGGCGACCCGGGTATTGGCGATGTCGATGGCGCCACGGGTGCGGGTGTGCGGCGTTGCCCCGGGGATCACGCTGGTGAGCGGCAAGCAAAGCGAGGAGGGCTTCGAACGCGCGCATCGCTTCGCGCCCCTGGGCCGCAGCTCCGACGTGGAGGACGTGGTGAACGCCGTAAGGTTCGTGGTGAACGCGAAATCGCTGACGGGCGAAACCATCGTCGTGGACGGCGGTCAGCACCTGTGGCCGCGCCCGCGTGACGTCCAGTTCGAGGTGGAAAAGGGCTGACATGACGGCGACTACGCTGCACCCGCGTTCGGCGGTGGAGATGGCCCTGGCGGGTAAGTTGGGCCGGGCCCGCCGCATCTTCCTCAAGAACTTCGAGACCCGGATCTCGATGGGGATCCACGACTTCGAGAAGAAAGCCAGGCAGCGGGTCATGGTCAACGTGGATCTATATCTCGAGCCGGACGCCACGATCGAGCGCGACCACATCAGCGAAACCGTGGACTACGATTTCCTGCGTCGCGAGATCGCCGCGCTGGCCGACAGCGGCCACTTTCACCTGCAGGAGACGTTTTGCGAGAGAATCCTGGCGATCTGCCTCGCCAAGCCGGGGGTGGTGGCGGCGCGGGTGTCCAGCGAGAAGCCTGACGTATATCCCGACTGCGAATCGATCGGTTTCGAGATTTTCCGCGCGAAGCAGGAATAAATGGCGACATTGCAGAAACAGATTTACGAAGGCAACAAGCTCGCCAAGCGGCTGCGCCGCCAGGTCGGCGAAGCCATTGCCGACTTCGACATGATCCGCCCCGGCGACAAGGTCATGGTCTGCCTGTCTGGCGGCAAGGACAGTTACGCGCTGCTCGACGTCCTGCTGTCGCTCAAGCAACACGCACCGATCGACTTCGAAATCGTCGCGGTCAACCTCGATCAGAAGCACCCGGGATTCCCCACCGGGGTGCTGCCCGAGTACCTGACCGCGATCGGCGTGCCGTTCCGGGGCGTCGAACAAGACACCTACACCGTGGTCAAGCGCGTCATCCCCGACGGCAAGACCATGTGCTCGCTATGCTCGCGGCTGCGCCGCGGTGCGCTCTACCGGGTG
>JBGQGT010000068.1:0-9001 GCA_041497595.1 Gammaproteobacteria bacterium | reverse complement strand
TCGAACGCGGTTTCGGAGGGATAGGTGGCCCCGTGCACATACAGCAGGATCCGGTCCGGTGACACGGTCAGTTCCTTCGGCCGCTTGTTGCGGATATAGAGCTGGATTCCCGGCGTGTCGGAAGGGATGGTGATGTGCTCGTTGACGAGAGCCGGCATCTTCGCCCTGATGCTTTCGTCGTTGGCGATCGCGGCTGCGGCCCACAGGCATGCCAGCGCTGCGGGCAGCAGGAATTTCCAGGTAACGGACTTCAACTTGATCTCCTTGAACGCGCTCTACCGGCGCCGGCTGCCACTGTAGCGAAAGCGGCGGCGCACGTCATCCTGTCCTACTACGAAAACCATGTCCTTCACCGCAAAGACGCAAAGGCGCAAAGGTAACGCAAAGAAAATCAAGAAAGCATGAGTTGGGGAAAAAACGTAATGGGTGGACTTTTCGTTGAGAAATGGGCCGTACCCGTCATGTTCCTTCCTGCGGCGATTCTTTTTCGCCCAGTCAAGTTCTTCTCTGCGTTTCCTTTGCGCCTTTGCGTCTTCGCGGTGAAGATTGAGGGTTCTGCTGTCGACAGAGTTCGCGTATCGTCGAAGGCATGAGCGAACCTGCACCACCGTATGCCGGGTTGACGCCCGATCTGATGCTGAACGCGGTCGAATCCGTGGGCTTTCTCTGCGACGGCAGGCTGCTGGCGCTGAACAGCTATGAGAACCGGGTTTATCAGGTCGGCATCGAAAACGACAAGCCCCTGGTCGCGAAGTTCTACCGGCCGGCGCGCTGGAGCGATGCGCAGATCCTCGAGGAGCACGCGTTCACCGCGGAACTGGCGGAACGCGAGATTCCCGCAGTGCCGCCAATTGCAGTGAACACGCGCACCTTGCACGCTTTTCAGGGATTTCGTTTCGCGCTGTATCCGCGCCGCGGCGGTCGCGCCCCGGAACTGGACCATCCCGACACGCTCGAGTGGCTCGGCCGCTTCATCGGCCGCATCCATGCGGTGGGGGCGCTGACGCCGTTCGTGCATCGTCCCGCACTGGGTATCGCCACTTTCGGCGAAGAGCCGCGCGAATACCTGCTGGGCAACAATTTCGTTCCCGCAGACCTGCGTGCGGCGTACGCGAGCGTCATCGACCAGGCGCTCGCCGGTGTGCGCGGCTGCTTCGAGCGCGCCGGCGCGGTGCGATCGATCCGACTGCACGGCGATTGCCATCCGGGCAATATCTTGTGGACCGACGACGGGCCGCATTTCGTGGATTTCGACGATGCGCGCATGGGGCCGGCTCTGCAGGACCTGTGGATGCTGCTCTCCGGAGACCGCGCGGCGATGACCCGCCAGTTTTCCGATGTCCTTGCCGGCTACGAGGACTTCTTCGATTTCGACCGCCGCGAACTGCATCTGCTCGAGGCACTGCGCACGCTGCGACTGATCCATTACTCGGCGTGGTTGGCGCGGCGCTGGAACGACCCGGCCTTTCCGGCGGCCTTCCCGTGGTTCCATACCACGAAATACTGGCAGGACCAGATATTGCAGCTCAGGGAGCAGGTGGCGGCGATGCAGGATTCGCCGCTGGGGCCGGTCTAGGCCGGCAGGCAAAATGTGACGACCTTATTGACGCTACGTGACATAGTCTTTACATTCCGCGGCAGGCTGCAAGCACGGCGTTTCACATGGAGAAATCTAGGGAAGCTCTGTATAAGTCCCGCATGCGCGACCGAGACGATTCGGGTCGAGGGCAAGACGGCGAGGACGCCGTGTAGCCGGCCTACATAAGGAGGAGCCGGCGCAGACATCGGCCCGAATCGCCCGGTCCCTCGAAAGAGTCGAAGTATTATTGGGTTGTGCCAGGGTGCGGCGCCTGCGGTGTTACGCTCCTTGCTGGGGCTTCAGCCGCATCTGCGGAGCGACGCCTAGCAGTCATCCGCACCTGGCGCAACGCGCGTCGTCGGACTTATACAGAGCTTCCCTAGGCGCGGCGGCAAACCTCTGAGCGAGGCAGGATGATCTATCAACTGCACGAGTTTCAAAAGACGGTGGTGGCGCCCACGGTCCTCCTCGCGGACGCTGTCAGACATCTTTTCACCAGTCCCTTCAGTCCGCTCGCGTATTCCCCGGTTTCCCGCACCATCGCTGCCAACAGCGAAGTCTTCGTGCGGCTGATGCGGCGCTATCCCAAACCGCAGTGGCAGATAGACCACACGTTGATTGACGGCGAGCGCGTCGCGGTTACCCGCGAGGTGGCCGTGGACAAGCCGTTTTGCCAACTGCTGCACTTCAGGAAAGAAATCGCCGTCGAGCAGCCGAAGTTGCTGATCGTCGCTCCCCTGTCGGGGCACTTCGCCACGCTGCTGCGCGATACGGTGCGCACTGCGCTGCCGGACCACGATGTGTGGGCCACCGACTGGGTGGACGCCAGGATGGTGCCGCTGTCGAAGGGCCCGTTCCGCCTCGACGATTACGTGGACTACATCAGGGAGTTCATCCGGCACCTGTCGCCGGACCTCAACGTGATGTCGGTGTGCCAGCCGACCGTGCCGGTGCTTGCCGCGGTGTCGCTGATGGCGGCGGAGAACGACCCGGCGGCGCCGAAGGCGATGATCATGATGGGCGGGCCGATCGACACCCGCCGCAATCCGACCGCGGTGAATGATTTTGCCTCGGGGCGCCCGCACTCATGGTTTGCCGACAAGGTGATCATGCGCGTGCCGCCGAACTATCCGGGCTTCATGCGCAAGGTGTACCCGGGCTTCCTGCAACACGCCAGTTTCCTCGCCATGAATCCGGACCGCCACCTTGATGCTCACAAGCAGTTCTACAACCACCTGATCCGCGGCGACGGCGAGAGCGCGGAGGCGCATCGGCAGTTCTACGACGAATACAACGCGGTGCTCGACATGCCCGCCGAGTACTACCTCGACACCGTCAAGGCGGTGTTCCAGGAATTCCAGTTGCCGAAGGGCAGGATGACGGTGCGCGGCGTGCCGGTGAAACCCGAGGCGATCAGAAAGACGGCGTTGTTCACCATCGAAGGCGAGCTGGACGACATTTCCGGCAACGGCCAGACCGAAGCCGCGCACACCCTGTGCCGCAGCATCGCCGCGGACAAGCGCAAACACCTGCTGGCGAAAGGCGTCGGCCATTACGGCATCTTCAGCGGACGCAAG
Source organism: Gammaproteobacteria bacterium (assembly GCA_041497595.1). Lineage (GTDB taxonomy): Bacteria > Pseudomonadota > Gammaproteobacteria > Burkholderiales > JACQAP01 > JACQAP01. The sequence continues at coordinate 5,845 of JBGQGT010000068.1, read as the reverse complement.
TTCCGCGAGCTCATCTATCCTCAGATACGCAGCTTCATCCGCCTGGTTGCCCAGAGGGAATGAGGACCTGAAGCTGGTGCGCGTCAAGTAAGTCCGCTTGCCGGAGGCGCTTTTTTTTGGTGCACGTCGCCTCTTTTGCAATAGAATTCCGTCCATCCTGAAAGCAGGGCGCCGGCAAGGCCGGTGCATCTCCGCGCTGCGGCGCGATTCGGGAGTTCCATCAGAAAAATCAGGTACGAGGTATCCGCCGGCGAGCTGCTTCCGCCGGAGTGAGCTTGTGCACCGGGAAGATCTCGCGAGGAGAAAATGAAGAAGATTCTGACTGTCGTTGCTGCAACGGCGCTGGCAGTTGCGGCAAACGTGGTTCTCGCCGCCGACTATCCGACGCGGCCGGTCACCATGATCGTGCCATGGGGCGCAGGCGGGGGAACAGACGCGGTGGCGCGCATGCTGGCCTCCCTGCTGGAGAAGGATTTCGGCCGGCCGGTGAACGTGGTCAATCGCACCGGGGGCAGCGGCGTGGTCGGACACCAGGCGATCGCAACAGCCGCGCCCGACGGGTATACGTTCGGGTTGATCACCTTCGAGATCACCCAGATGCATCATCAGGGACTGACCCAGCTCAACGGCGCAAGCTTCACGCCGATCGGGCTCATCAACGTCGATCCGGCGGCGATCCAAGTTAATACCGACTCCCCGTACAAGACGCTGCCGGACTTGCTCGACGCGATACGCAAGAACCCGGGCAAGCTCAAGGCCTCCGGCACCGCCCGCGGAGGGTCATGGCATCTGTCTCTTTACGGCATGCTGGCCGACCTGAAGATCGATCCGGCCTCGGTGCCCTGGGTACCGAGCGTCAGCAACGCGGCTGGGTTGCAGGAACTGGCAGCGGGCGGCGTGGACATCGTGAGCGGCTCCCATCCCGAAGCCCGTGCATTGATTGAAGCGGGCAGGGTCCGCAGCCTTGCCATCATGGACGACGCACCGTCCCAGCTTTTCCCCAAGGTGCCAACGCTGAAGGCGGCAGCGGGCAGCAACTGGCTGAGCGGCGTCTGGCGCGGGATCGCCGCGCCGAAAAACCTGCCGAAGGCGATCGAGGAGCGGCTGATCGCTGCAGTCAAGAAGGCCTACGATAGCAAGGAATTCCGGGAATTCATGACCGCGCGCGGTTTCGGGATGCGTTATCTTCCGCCGCAGGAATTCGCGGCGATGATGACGAAGACTGACGCCGAGAACGGCGTGCTCATGAAGAAATTCGGAATGACGCAGTAGACAAGGCACGGGGCACGAGGTGCGAGGAACGAGTAACTGCCTGCACGCGGCCCTCAAACCTCGGCCCTCGAACCTGACTTTATGAAATTCAACGACGCCCTGGTCGGCGCCGGCCTGATCGCGTTTGCAGGCGCTATTCTCTGGAATGCGCGGGGATTTCCGTCGATGCCCGGCGACCAGGTCGGTCCGGCGTTGTTCCCGCAACTCATCGCGGCCGGGCTGGCAATCTGTGGGGCTATCTTCGTCATTCAGGCGGCGCGCCGCAGGGCGGGCACGCCCTGGATCGAGCTGCCGGACTGGTTTCGCGCGCGGCGGCAGGTGGCGGGTTTCGCGGTCGTCACGTTGGGCCTCCTGGCGTACTGCATCTTGGTCGAGACACTCGGTTTCTTCGTCTGCGCGCCACTACTGCTCGGCGCGCTGCTCGCGGTACTGCGCGTTCGGGTGTGGGCGGTGCCGGTGATCGCAATCGGCGTCTCGCTGTTGATTCATTTCATCTTCTACAAGGGACTGGGCGTGCCTTTGCCATGGGGCCTGCTGCAGTCATGGGCCTGGTGAGGACATGGAACATCTGATCCAGGCGTTCGGGCTGGTATTCGAACCCTATGTTCTGATGGTGATCGGGGCGTCGGCGCTGTATGGGCTGTTCATCGGCGCGATCCCCGGCCTTACCGCCACAATGGCGACTGCGCTGCTGGTGCCGGTCACATTCTTCATGCCGCCGGTGCCCGCGGTGGCGGCGATCGTCACGTCAACCGCGATGGCGATTTTCTCGGGCGACATTCCCGGCGCGCTGCTGCGAATTCCCGGCACTCCGGCGTCGGCCGCCTACTGCGATGAAGCGTATGCCATGACGAAAAAAGGCCAGGCGGAGATAGTGCTCGGCGCCGGACTGGTGTTTTCCGTGATAGGAGGAATCTTCGGCACCATCGTACTGGTGACCGCGGCCCCGACACTCGCCGACGTCGCCCTGAGATTCAGTTCCTTCGAATACTTCTGGCTGGTGCTGCTGGGACTGACGTGCGCGATCTTCATCGCGTCGAACAACGTGCTCAAGGCATTCGTATCTCTGCTGATCGGCTTGCTGATAGCCGCCGTCGGGATGGAGAACCCGGCCGCGTTTCCGCGCTTCAGTTTCGACGAACCGAATCTGATGGGTGGCATCAGCCTGATCCCGATGATGGTGGGATTGTTCGCCGTGTCCGAAGTCCTGCGCTATGTGACATCAATCGAGCTGCCGCTGCACCTCGCGCAGGAAAAGTTCGGCAACATCTTCAAGGGGCAGTGGGCGCTGGTGCGCCAATATCCGATGCAGACCCTGCGCGGCAGCGCGCTGGGCACGCTGATCGGCGCGCTGCCCGGCGCCGGCGCCGATATCGCGGCCTGGATGTCGTATGCGATGTCGAAGAAATTCTCCAAGCAGCCGGAGAAGTTCGGCACCGGCCACGTCGAAGGGGTGATCGAGGCCGGCGCTGCCAACAACAGCGCGCTGTCGGGCGCGTGGATTCCCGCGCTGGTATTCGGCATACCCGGCGATTCCATTACCGCCATCGCCATCGGCGTGCTGTACCTGAAGAACATGAATCCCGGCCCGATGATATTTATCAACGATCCGCAAAACATCTATGCAGTGTTCATCGTGTTCTTCCTTGCCAATCTGCTGATGCTGCCGCTCGGCGTGCTGGCGATCAAGAGCTACAAACAGGTGTTGAAGGTTCCGCGCGCGGTGCTGATGCCCGTGATCCTGCTGTTCTGCACGGTCGGCGCGTTCGCGATCAACAATTCCGCCTTCGACATAGGAGTCATGCTGGCATTCGGTGTCCTGGCGTTCGTCATGGAGGAGAACGGCTTTCCGGTGGCCCCGGTCATTCTCGGTGCAGTGCTCGGCCGCATGTTGGAAGAGAACTTCGTCACTTCATTGATCAAGGCGGACGGGCACTTTGTCGCATTCTTCGATCGGCCGATCGCCGGGGCGCTTGGACTGGTCACGATCGCGGTATGGGTTTCGCCGCTCGTGATCCGGTGGTGGCGCCGTCGCGTGCGAGCAGTGACGGCGTAGAAATTGAAATCGTTTGCCATATAAGTGATTGGGTGACCGGCATCTCATCGTCGATGCCGCTGATAGAATACAGGTGATACCGGAGCGCAACGTTTCGGTGCGAAGTTGCGCCTGCCCGACAATAGGACGTATCAATACATAACCTTAGGAGCGAGCAATGACGAAAGCCGTACGATTCCACAAGACAGGCGGTGAGCGCGGAGGGCGGAGCAGGTTTCACGCGCTTCGCGCGTGGAAGTGACCCCGGAGCGTGAAGTTAGGCCCGCCGGACTACAGGTAGGATCAGCAAACATTCTCAGGAGCAAGCAATGACTAGAGCCATACGATTCCACAAGACAGGCGGGCCCGAAGTTCTACAGCTCGACGACGTCCAGGTCGGCGATCCCGGCGGCGGACAGGCCCGGGTCAAACACTCCGCCATCGGCCTGAATTTCATCGATACCTATCATCGTTCCGGCCTGTATCCGCTGCCGTTGCCGAGCGGCATCGGCCTGGAAGCGGCGGGCGTGGTCGAAGCCGTCGGCAACGGCGTGACCCACGTCAAGCCCGGCGATCGCGTGGGCTACGCGGGAGGGCCGCCCGGAGCGTATTCCGAAGTCCGTTTGATTCCGGCGGACCGCCTGGTGAAGGTGCCCAGTGGCATCTCCGACAAGGAAGTCGCGGCGATGATGCTCAAGGGCCTCACCGTGCAGTACCTGATCCGCCGCGTGTACCGCGTGGAGAGGGGCGAGACCGTGCTGTTCCATGCTGCCGCCGGCGGTGTCGGTCTGATCGCCTGCCAGTGGCTCAAGGCTTTGGGGGCGACGGTGATCGGCACCGTCGGGTCGGACGAGAAGGCGAAGATCGCCAAAGCGCACGGCTGCGACCACGCCATCGTCTACACCCGCGAGAACTTCGTCGAGCGGGTGAAGCAAATTACCGGCGGCGCCAAAGTTCCCGTCGTGTTCGACTCGGTGGGCAAGGATACCTTCATGGGCTCGCTCGACTGCCTGAAACCGCGTGGCCTGCTGGCCATGTTCGGCAACGGCTCCGGCCCGGTAGCCGCGTTCGACCTCAATCTGCTCGCGGCGAAGGGCTCGCTTTACGTGACCCGCCCTTCGCTGATGGTCTATACCGCCCGTCGCGAGGATCTTGAGGCGGGCGCGAAGGAACTGTTCGACATCGTGAAGTCCGGCAAGGTCAAGATCGAAATCAATCAGACCTACAAACTCGCAGACGCCGCCCAGGCGCATCGCGACCTCGAAGCCCGCAAGACCACCGGCTCCACGGTCCTGCTGCCGTAAGTGCAGGACTGAGGACTCGGGACTGAGGATTGAGTAGAAGCAAGGACCAAAACGCCGTCACGTCGTCACGATCGTCACGGCTCCCAGGGGGAGAAATGATTGAAGATCTGAAGAATAAAGTCGTTCTGATCACCGGCTCGAGCACGGGGATCGGAGCGGCGGCGGCCAGGGCATTTGGGGCCAACGGGGCTCGGGTCGCGGTCCACTATAACAAGAGCAAGAGCGAGGCAGAGAAAGTCGCCGCCGAGATCGAGAGGTCCGGCGGAAAGGCGTTCCTCGTGGCCGGTGACGTTTCCGGCTCGATGGTATGCAAAGATCTCGTGCACAAGACCGTCGCCCACTTCGGCCGCATCGACGTGCTGATCAACAACGCCGGCGGGCTGGTGCAACGCATGCCGGTAGAGTCCATCACCGACGAGCTTTTCGACCAGGTGATCAACCTCAACGTACGTTCAGCGATGATGTGTACCGGCGCCGCCGCGGTCCAGATGAAAAAACAGGGCGCCGGCGGTGCGATCATAAACGTCACCTCGATCGCCGCTCGCCATGGGGGTGGCCCCGGCGCGGTGCTCTACGCCGCGGCCAAGGGATTCGTCTCGACGATGACGCGCGGCCACGCCAAGGAACTGGTCAAGGACAAAATCCGGGTCAACGCGGTGGCGCCGGGCGTGATCATGACGCCGTTCCATGAACGCTTCTCCACGCCGCAGATGCTCGAAGGCTTCAAGGCCACGATCCCGATGAACCGGCTCGGCACGCCGGACGAATGCGCCGGCGCCTTCCTGTTCCTGGCTTCCGAGCAGATGTCGGGATACATGACCGGGCAGATCCTGGAAGTCAACGGCGGGCAGTACATGCCCTGACGCCAAGCGTCAGGGCATGCGTGAATGTCGTGAATAACGTGAATATCGTGACTGTCGAAAAGACCTAGATCCAAAAGCCGAAGGTCGCAGGTTATTTGCCTGTGACTTTGCTCTACGACGTTCACGATATTCACGGTATTCACGAGCAACAGGCGGCTACAAGAACGACAAACATCGGAGGAGGCACAAATGTTCAATCTCGCCGGGAAGGTAGCGCTCGTTACCGGCGCCTCGCGCGGGCTGGGCTGGGCGATGGCGCAGTCGCTGGCCGCGGCTGGCGCACACGTGATTCTGAACGCGCGCGACGAGGCGGCGCTGAAAGAGCGGGTGAAGGAACTCGCCGCCAAAGGGATCAAGGGCGAAGCGGCAGC
>JBGQGT010000067.1:0-9022 GCA_041497595.1 Gammaproteobacteria bacterium | reverse complement strand
CCCGGCGACGACGCCACGGCAATCTTCTCGACGACCTCGAGCGAGATCATTTCCCCCGCAACCTTGGCAAAGCGCTTGACTCGTCCGAGGATGTGAACAAATCCGTCGTCGTCGATATCTACCACGTCGCCGGTTTCATGCCAGCCCGGGCCCAGTTCCGAGTGCGGCGGCACCAGCACCCCGGGATTCTCGTAATACAAATAACCGAGCATGACGTTGGGGCCGCGCACGTGCAACACGCCGCCGCGTTCGATGCCGGGCACCGGCACAAGCTGGGCCTCCATTCCGGGAAGCAGTTGGCCGACGCTGCCGATGCGGGTCGCCATGGGAGAGTTGACCGAGATGACCGGCGAAGTTTCCGTCACTCCATACCCTTCGTAGACGCGTACGCCGAACTTCTCGCTCCACAGGTCGCGCACCGATTGCGACAGCTTCTCGGCGCCGGCAACCACGTAGCGCACCCGGTAGAAATCGTAGGGATGCGCGAACTTAGCGTAGTTGTTCAGAAAGGTGCTGGTGCCGAAAAGAATGGTGCAACTGCGGTCGTAGATGATTTCGGGAATCAGGCGATAGTGCAGCGGCGAGGGATAAAGAAACAGCTTGATGCCGGTCAGGATCGGCAGCAGCCCGCCCGCGACCAGCCCGAACGAGTGAAAGACCGGCAGCGCGTTGAAAATCCGGTCTTCCACCGAGAAGTCGGTAATGGCGCGGATCTGTGCGATGTTGGAGAGTATGGCGCGGTGCGAAAGCACCACACCCTTGGGCCGGCCCTCGGACCCGGAGGTAAAAAGCACTACCGCCGGCGACTCGGGATCAACGCCCCTGCCGAGCAGCCGGGGAAAGATCAGGTGGGCTACGGCCCAGAGCTTGACCGCAAGGTTGACGGTGGGCTGCAGGTCCTCGAGATAAACGACCCTGACGTTGCGCAGCGCGTCCACCTGTGCCTGAAGCCGCGCCGTTTCCAGGAATTTGCGCGACGTGACGATGGTGGAAATCTTCGCTGCCACGCAGGCACTCTGGATGCCGTCGGTCCCCGCCGTGTAGTTGAGCATCGCCGGTACTCGGCGAAATGCGGTCGTCCCGATTACCATGCACAGCGTGGCTGCAAGGTTCGGCATGAGAATTCCGACCGTATCGCCGCGCCCGCTGATGCGGCGCACCAGCAACCCGAGCACCAGCGTCATCTTCAGCAACGCGTTGTAGGAGTACTCGGTCTGCCGCATGTCCTCGGCCATTTTTCTGCCGCGACCATAGATTTGCATGGCATCGATCAGCGCCGTGTACAGAGTCTGATCCGGGCGCGAGCGAAAGATCATTTCCTGCATGATCTTGCGCATGCCCTCCCCGGCTTTCCTGCGGCGCATCCGGCCGTTGCCGTCCTTCGGCATGACGATCGAGGCGGGGGGCTGGATCGATACCGTGATCCTCGGGAACAGCTCGCGCGGATTGCTTCCCGACAGCCTGCTGAAAAAAGTGCGCGCGGCGCCGTCCAGCCGCACCGGCGCGATGACCGCCTGCGTCCTGGCGGCGACGAATGCGGGACCGTCGTAAACCTTCATCAGGCTTCCGGTAATGGTGATGCGTCCTTCGGGGAAAATCACCACCGGGCGGCCGGATTCGACCAGCCGCACCACGCGCTTCATCGCCATCGGGTTGGTGGGATCCACCGCCAGGTAATCGCTCAGGCGCAACACCAGCCGGAAAAACCAGTTGCGCGTCACCTCGGTGTGCACCACGAATACCGGATCGACCGGGAGGAATGCCCCGAGGATCAGGCCGTCGAGGAAGGACTGATGGTTGGCGATGATGAGCAGCCGCGGCCTGGAAAAGTGGCTCGCGTCGCCCTCCACACGGACGCGAAACAGGACCTTCAGCAGCGCTCGGACGATGGACTTGAGCATGGCGGATATCTCCGGACGTCGCGACTCCAATCAAAAGCAGGGTATTGCGCCCCGCTTCTTTCTGGCCTTACTTCCGACCCACTCCCCGATCGCGTGCGCAGGCCGGAACCCCAGTCCCAACGTGCCTGCCACAAGGCGATCGACTCAGGGCACGCGTTCCAGTTGCGCCTTGAGCTCGCGCAGCAACGCCAGCGTCGCCGGATGCTTCACCCGGCCGATTGCCGCTTCGATCTTGGAGTGGAGGTCAACCGTCCCGAGCCGCAACGCGGCGCGAAACTCGCTGGGATGACCGTCCTTCCGGTATAGCTGCGCCACCTCCGAAAGAGGCGAATACGCGGCTCGCTGGCTTTGGCTCGACAGAAGGCGGGATTGCAGGCTCAGCGGACTGGAAGAATCAGCGTTGCGCGAGTCAATTGCGTGCGAGGAGCCCTCGGGATCATTCTCCGCTCCAGCCGCCACCAGCAATAGCAGGACGTAATTGCGCTGAAGGTTGCGGCGGTACATATCAATGACCGGCGCGGGCGCCTCGAGTTCGCGGAACAGTCCGTCGTTCAAGTCGTAGAGCATGTCGATGCCGGTATAGCCCTTCGAAGCGGGATCGAGCTCACGCGCTTCCGCCATGCGCTCGAACACCCCAGCGTTGAAGAGTTTGCGCAGCAACTGCACGTTGGAGCCCTGCAGTGCATTGGCGCCGCCGTAAGGCGCCATGCGATATAGGACCTCGCGATCCAGCAGCGGGCTCGGCGTGGGAAAGGCGCGATCGAGCAGGAACTTCACCGCAGCGCGCTGACGCGCCGCCGGAACCGGTTGGAACGGCGGCGCCGCGCCGCGCCCGGCCTGATAACGCGTCTCCTCCACGCCGCCCACCAGTTTGGCTACCGCCAGCAGTTCTCGATGGCGCTGCGTGATCAATGTTTCGTACAACTCGGCCATGCGCGCATAGCTGCCGCCCAGTTGCGTCGTCCCGGGGATCAGCATCGGCATCACCCGGTCGATATTCTTGAGTCCGAGGTCTGCCGCCTCTATCGGGTCGCCGCCGACCACGTGCATACCGACCTGTGAGTCCACCGCAGCCGCGTCGTCCTCGCCTCCGTAGCGCAGCATCGGATTGGTGATCTGCTGCGCTGCCAGTTGATCCAGGTGGCTCCACTCGGTGTCGCTGCTCATCACCTGGTTGATTCTCTTGCCGTCAACGACCGCGATTTGGGTGAACTTCTTGTATCCCCATTCGATCGCAAAGTAATCGTAGGGTCCGAACTTTGGCAGCAGGTAAGCGTTGTCGCCGGGCTGGGCAACGTAGTTGAGCCGTGAATAATCCATGATGGAAGCCGAGTTACCCCACTTCTCGGTCCAATCGCGGCTGCGCAGTTGCGCAACCGAATAGGCCGAATGCCCCTTGAAGTTGTGACGCAGACCCAGCGCGTGGCCGATTTCGTGCGTGACGATGTAGCGCAGCAGCTCCCCTGTAATCTCGGCCGGCAGCGGCAGTTTGCCCGCACGCGGGTCGAGCGGCCCGACCTGGGTGAAGTACCAGGTCTCCACCAGCCGCAGCACGTCGTGCCAGAAGATGGCGTGCGAGGAGATCACCTCGCCGCTGCGCGGGTCGATCACCGCTGGGCCCATCGCGTTCTGTCGGCCGCTGGGAGTCCAGCGCACCACGTTATAGCGCACGTCCTCCGGGTCCCAATTCGGATCTTCCTGCGGGGTGGGCGCATCGCGCGCGATGATGGCGTTGCGGAACCCGGCGTTCTCGAAAACTTTCTGCCAATCCTCGATGCCGCGCTTGATGTACGGGCGCCACTGGTCCGGTACTTCCTGGCTCAGATAGAACACGATCGGCTTCACCGGTTCCGACACTTCCGCCGATGGGTCCTTTTTTTCCAGCCGGTAGCGCTGAATGTACGCGCGGCGCACCTTACCGTATTCCCCGGTGCCGTAGTCGTCAAAAGGCACGGTGAAATAGCCCACCCGGTCATCCGCATAGCGCCCGCGCATCGGCATCTGCGGCAGCGCCAGGATGCTGGCATGAAAAATGAAACCGAGGGTGGCCGGGCGGTCTTCATTGTCGGTCGCCCCGCGCAGTTCCGCCGGATCCGCCATCCAGGTCTGATAGAAGCGTACGTCGATGCTCCCGGGGAAAGCCTTGACGGTCTGGACGTAAGAGCGCTTCGGGTCGACCGCGCGCATGTGGAAGTGGCGCATCAGATCGAGCGCGAAGCCTGCCGGCACCTCGCTGGTGAATACGCTGGTCACGTCGATCTGCGGTGCGCCTCCGGGACCCTCGCCGATGATGTCGAAGACCCTGATCACGGTGCGCAGCGAGGCCGCCTCGACGCCGCGCTGAATGTTGGGCTGTTCCCGCGCCAGAATTTCGTAGCGCACGTCCTCGAGAAAAATCTTGTTGCCCAGCCTGATCAGCCTGACAACGCGGTTGTCCACGACAGAGCCCGGCGCAACGAAATCACTGCCGGTGGAAAGCGCCGCAAACTCGGTATTGACGAGCAGGTCGCGGTTAAGCCCGTGCGGCGGGATTTCGAAAATCACGCGATCGCAGATCACGTGCACGGTCAGCATTCCCACCAGCGTCTGCTTGGTCGGCTCCTTGCCGGGCGCGCAGGACGAAACGATCGCCGTTGTGGCGGCGGACGCACCCCGGCAGAACAGTGCCGCAAGGACTATGCTGAGAAGAACGATTCTTCGAGCCACGCTGCTTGCCTCCTACTGCACCACGCACTCGGCGTTGTTGCCCGCGGCCGGTCCACCGAAGCCGGGCGTGTTGTTGGTAACGCCTTGTCCGGGAGGCACGTGCGTTGCCGGCGTGGTGAAGTTCTGCACATAGCCGAACTGGCCCACAGAGAATAGCACCTGGCCGCCCTGGTTTGTCACGCTGATGATACCGTCGGCCACGTCCAGGTGCAGGCCGTTCGACGGCACCTTCCCGTCGTTGTTGGTAAGGTTCTGGCAGTCGTCCTGGCAGATCTGCGCTCCGTAGTTGGTGCCGCGGATACCGATGGTCGCGACGGTGGTGCGCATCTCGTAGGAATTCGGCTTGCGCTTGCCCACCAGACCGGTAATGGTACGCAACCCTCCCTTGAGCAGGCTGAAAATCGCGGAGTCCTTGGCGGATGCGTTCTGCTCGAAGCTGAACGATTCTATGCGCAGTTGCGTGTTCGGCCGCAGCGTGACTTCGCCGCCGTCGGTGAACTTGACCCGCGCATAGGTATCCGTGGCGGTGGCCAGCAGGTCGCCGGCCTCGACCTGGGATTTCGGGGCAAGGATTTTCGAGGAGCCGTCCGCTTTGCGCAACAGCAGCGCACCACTGACGTGCGTGACCTCGCCCGCAGGCGCAGCCGAGCCGGCCGCGGGCGCAACGAGGATCAGCAGCGCGATCGCGCTACATGCAAACCGGCAAATTGCGCTTCGGCGCTTTCGCATTATCGCTATCCTTGTTGTCACCAGATTTCTGCGTGTCCTCCTTCTTCTCTTCTTCTGTTGTTTCGGTCCCGGAAGTCGAATAGATAGTGTTGGCTTGCCCACTCTGGCCAGTCAGCGACACGGCGTAGATGATGCTGTTGTCCACTTCGATCTGCGGCAGGCCGGGATTGGCGATTCCCCCGCCAAGCACAACGTTGGCTCCGAACAGGCCCTGGTTGGTCCCCGGATCAAGCCGCGGGTCGGCAGCGAGTACGACGCATCCGGTGCAGGTTTGTGCGATCACCGTCAGTTGGCCCGGCGGCGCCAGCAGGCTCGCGTCAGCATTGAGGCCCGTGCCCGGGATCAAGCTGATGTGGTTGACTGCGGTCACGGTTGCGTTGCCCGGCGTGGCTTCGATTACCGCAAAGCTGTTGTTGCCCGAGCCTCCGTTCAGGATGATGTTGGCACCGCTCACGGTTACGTCGTTGCCGGATATCTTGGCGAAAGCGTTGTTTCCGGAGCCTCCCGTGAGGACGATGTTTCCGGTGGCGGTAACGCTCAGAGTGGTCGGGTCGATGTTCGCCGCGAAGGCGCCTGCGGTGACGTTCACCGAGCCGACGGTCAGGTTCATGGTTCCGGCAGACTGCAGTTTCGCAGGCCCGTTGGTGCCGTCGAGCAGCAGGCTCGGAGTATTGACGTTCAGGCTAGTTGTCCCATTGGCCTTCAGGCTGGTCGTGGCATCCACCAACGATTGCGCACTGGTAGATGATCGCAGCGTGACGCCCGTGCCACCGAACAGAATCACGTTCGGCGCACTCAGCGACCGGCCGTCGACGGTGATCAAACCGGAGGCCGCCAGTGCCAGCGTGTCCTGCGCGCTGTAGCTCTGCTGTTGAACGAGGAAGTCGCCTTGATGGGCGAGGGCCAGTTGCTGATAGTTGCCGCCCACGTTTCCGCCGTTCTGCGCGAAATTACTGGTCACCGTCAAGCTACCGGTGCCGTTGAGGCTGCCACCCGAGAGATTCAACTCCGATGCAGTGACTGAACCCGTGCCAACCAGCGTACCGCCGGTCTGGTTCAAGGTGCCAACATCAACATCCCCGCTGCCGCCCAGGGTCCCCGCGGAAATCGCCAACACGCTGCTGCTTGAAGCCGTATTGAAGTTCGCCGTTCCGCCGGTGATACGAGTCGTGCCGCCGAGGTTGTACGTCCCGTTTACCGCGACCATTCCACTTTCGAAGACCGTGTCTCCGGGACCGCTTATGCCACCGGTGATCGTGCGGTTACCGACGCGGAAGAGCAACTGCGCGCCACCGGCGATGTCATAGGCGCCGGAGTCGGATCCACCGTTCTCGAGCCGCAGCACGCCAACATTTACGTTTACCGTGCCAAAATTATTGAATGTGTTGTGGATGCTGGAGTCGTTCACAGCCGAATTGACCACAACCGTGCCGAAGTTGTTAAAGGTTCCGGCGCCGTTAAAATCGTCGGCAATGCCGGCATTCTGGAAGCTGACCACCCCGCCCGTCTGATTGTTAAGCACAGCACCCGAACCCAGCGTCACGTTGCCAGCCGTCCAGGTCACCGTGCCAAGGTTGTTCCACGTCCCGCCGGTAAAGGCCTTGCCGCCGGTTCCGCTCAGGGACGTGGTTCCCTCGGCGAGGGTGGTGAGCGTCCCGGCAGAAATCGTTCCGCCGGACCAATTGAGAATATTGGCCGACACGGCACCAGTTCCGCCCAGCGTCCCGCCGGTTAGATTGAGTACTCCGCCAATGTCGAGCGCGGCGCCGCCACCGATTGAGAGCGCGCCGCTGCTCACATCCAGGGACCCCATGGCTGAGTTGTCGGCGAGACTTACGGCTGCGCCTCTGACGTCAACATCGCCCGCGCCGGTCACCGAGCCCAGCGTATAGGTGCCCGCGACGAAATCCAGCAAGGCTCCGGAGGCAACATTGTAGCTCCCCGTGCCTGTGCCTCCGCTGTTCAGTGCGAGCGTGCCGGTGGCAATGTTGACCGATCCCTGGTTGTCGATTACCGGACTAAAGGAATTCGAGCCCAGCGTTAGCGTCCCCTGATTGACCAGCGTGCCCGTTCCGCCAACGTCGGCACCGGTAATCACGAGGCTGCTGCCGGCCGCGACCGTCGTGCCCGTTGTAGTACCGTCAAAACTGATGCTGCCTCCGGCACCCGGCAGGAATGCCACGGTTCCTCCACCAGTGATCAACGCGCCGTCTCCAAACTGGTTGGTGCCGTCGTTCAACGTGATCTGCAAACCCGGATCTACGTTAAGCGTTCCGTTCAGCACACCACCAGGGATCTGCAGGCTTCCGCTCTGCAAGTCCACAAGACCATAGTTGTCGAAGAAAAGCGGTGCGGTGGACCCGTGCACCAGGAGCAAGCCGGCGCCACCGGTCTTGCTGAAAGTGCCGTTGTTGACGAATCTGTTGGTGCCGCTGAGCGCATCGATGCTGCCGTCGCCGGTTACGGTGAAGGCACCGTCGTTGACGAGCGATGCGCTGTTCGTGATGATCAGCTTGCCCGAGCCGTTCCAATCCACGGTCCCCGTGCCGGCATTAATCCAGGTGACGCCATCCAGCGTCTTGTCATTGCCACTGAGGGTAGAAGCGCCCGTGGTCGTCAGGCTGTTGGTACTGGTCCCGAAGACCGTGCCGCCCGTCCAGTTGAACGCTCCACCCACAGTCAGGGCGCCTCCGGTGAGGTCGAGGGTGCCGCTGTTATTGAACGCCGCCACCGTTATTGTCTGCGGCGTCGTGCTCGTCTTGATCACTGTACCGGCATTGTCGAACGTGGAAGCCAAACCAACGCCGCCGGCAATCGGCACGGCGTTGGTTCCAGCCAGTGTCAGTGCGCCGCCAACTTCATTGGTGAGCACGGCACCATTGTCGAGGGTCACCCGGCCATTGACCGTCAAATTGTTGAAGTTGTTCCAATCGCGGCCATCCAGGTGCGCAGTGCCATTGTTGATTGTCGAAGTGCCATTGGTCGTCAATGTGCCAGTACCGCCAATCGTGCCTCCCGCCAATGTGAACGATCCATCGAAAGTCAGATTGCCCGTCCCCGACAGCAAACCGCTTTGCATGACGAAGCTGGTCGCCGTGGCAATCGATGTGTTGGCATCCAACGTCGCGCCGTTGACGCGCACCACACCAGCGCCGCTGATCGCGGCCCCGGCATTCAGTACATGAGTACCTCCCGTGAATCCCAACTCGGCCCCAGCATTGGCGACGATTGAACCGGTGTGTACGCCATCACCCGCCAGTTGCAGGACGCCGCTGTTGACGTTGACCGTTCCGCTGTTATCAAACGCGAGCGCGATGGTCTGGGTCGCCGTCGAGGTCTTGTCTAGCGTGCCCGCATTGACGACGGCATTGCCTGTGCCCGCTCCTTGCGCAAGCGGCGCGGCGTTGGTCCCAGCCAGAATCAAGTTTGCCGGGGCCTCGTTGGTGAGCAATACGCCGTTGTCAAACGTGACACGACCGTTAACGGTCAAGTCACCAAAATTGTTCCAGTCCCGTCCATCGACATGAAGCTGACCGCCATTGATCGTGCTCGTGCCGTTTGTGACCAACATGCCCGTGCCGCCGATGATCGGCTGATTCGCGACATTGGTCGCATTCACCGTCAGGTCGCCCAGCGTGAGTGTTCCGGCGCCGGTGATCGCAAGACCAGTGGCCGTGCTCGGGATG
>JBGQGT010000066.1:0-9062 GCA_041497595.1 Gammaproteobacteria bacterium | reverse complement strand
GTGATCGCGGTGATCGTGCTGTTCGCCTGGCTGACCTGGCGCGCCTTTGCGATCGGCAATCAATCGGCGCGGCTGGAGCGCTACTTCTCGGCGCTGGTTGCGCAGGGTGTCGGACTGTGGATCGGCGCGCAGGCGGCCATCAACATGGGCGTGAACATGGGCGTGCTGCCGACTAAGGGGCTCACCTTGCCGCTGCTCTCGTTCGGCGGCAGCGGCATCGTCGCCAACTGCTGCGCGCTGGCGATCCTGCTCAGAGTCGATTACGAGAACCGCCAGATGATGAAAGGCCTTTCGTTGTGAGCGCGATGCGCGATTCAGGCAACTCGCGCACCATCCTCGTGATGGCCGGAGGGACCGGCGGCCACATCTATCCGGCTCTTGCGGTAGCCGATTACCTGCGCGACCGCGGCTGGAAAGTGGCGTGGCTGGGCGCGCGCAACGGGATGGAAGCGGTGCTGGTGCCGCAGCACGGATATGCGGTCGAGTGGATCCGGTTTTCCGGTCTGCGCGGCAAAGGCATCGTGCGTTTGGCGCTGCTGCCGTTGAATCTCCTGATCGCGTTCTGGCAAAGCGCCCGCGCCATCTTCCGGGTGCGTCCCGACGTGGTGCTGGGCATGGGCGGCTACATCGCCTTTCCCGGCGGAATGATGGCTGCGTTTCTCGACCGGCCGCTGGTACTGCACGAGCAGAACTCGATCGCCGGCCTTGCCAACAAGGTGCTGGCGCAGGTTGCAGACCGCAACCTGGTGGCGTTTCCGGGCGCGCTGAAGAAATCCGAGTGGACGGGCAATCCGGTGCGCCGCGAAATTGCCGAACTGCCGGCGCCCGAGCAGCGATTCGGCGACCGCAGCGGCAATCTCAAAGTGCTGGTGGTGGGCGGCAGCCTCGGTGCGCAGATATTGAATGACACTGTGCCGCGGGCGCTGGCGCTGATACCCGAGAACCGGCGGCCCGACGTCACGCATCAGTCCGGCGAGAAGCACATCGCCGCGCTCGAGAAGAACTATCGCGATGCCGGCGTGAACGCGACTTCACTTGCTTTCATTCACGACATGGCCGGCGCCTACGCCGATGCCGATCTGGTCATCTGCCGCGCGGGCGCCTTGACGGTGGCGGAACTCGCCGCCGCAGGCGTGGCCAGCGTGCTGGTGCCGCTGCCGCACGCGGTAGACGACCACCAGACGCACAACGCCCGTTTCCTGTCCGACCAATCGGCGGCGGTGCTGCTGCCGCAGAACGAACTGACGCCGCGCAAGCTCGCCGATCTGCTGCTCGGCTTCACCCGCGAAAGACTCCTGGAGATGGCAAGACTGGCGCGTTCGCTCGGAAAACCGGATGCCACGCGTGTAGTCGCCGCACATTGCATGGCTGCCGCGGCATGAAAAGACCAAACATGAATCGCCAAGACGCCAAGTCGCAAAGTGAGAACCCGCAAAGACCTTCTGTTTCGCGTCTTTGCGTACCCCTCAAGGGGGTATTGAAAAGAATTATTGCGGTGGGTTTCACGCATGAAACATAAAGTAAAACATGTGCACTTCGTCGGCATCGGCGGCGCCGGGATGAGCGGCATCGCCGAGGTGATGCTCAACCTGGGCTACGAGGTGAGCGGTTCCGACATCGTCGACAGCGCCGCGACCCAGCGGCTCAAGGCGTTGGGCGCGAAAGTGCACATCGGTCACGCGGATGCCAATGTCAGCGGCGCAAACGCGGTCGTAACTTCCACTGCCGTCAAGCCGGACAACCCGGAAGTGGCTGCCGCGCGTGCCAGGCGTATCCCGGTAGTGCCGCGCGCGATGATGCTGGCGGAACTGATGCGGCTCAAGCAAGGCATCGCGGTTGCCGGCACACACGGCAAGACCACGACCACCAGCCTGGTCGCGAGCGTGCTTGCCGAGGCGGACATGGATCCGACTTTCGTGATCGGCGGCCGGCTCGAAGCAGCCGGCTCCCACGCCAAGCTCGGCAGCGGCGAATTCATCGTGGTGGAGGCCGACGAGTCCGATGCTTCCTTTCTGTACCTGCAGCCGGTGCTGGCGGTGGTCACCAATATCGACGCGGACCACATGGAGACCTACGGACATGACTTCGGCAAGCTGCGCCAGGCCTTCCTCGAATTCATCGAACACCTGCCCTTTTACGGGATGGCGGTGCTGTGCGTCGACGACGCCAACGTCCGCAGCCTGACGCCGCTCATCACCCGTCCGGTCACCACCTACGGCCTGACCGACGGCGCACAGATTCGCGCGGTGGACGTGGAGGCGGCGGCGGGGCAGATGCGGTTTCGCGTGGTGCGCAAGATCGGCTTCAACGGGCACGCGCAGGCGGCGCCCGATCTGCGAATCACGCTCAATTTGCCAGGCCTGCACAACGTGCAGAACGCGCTCGCCGCGATCGCGGTGGGTATGGAAATCGGTGCGCCCGACGCCGCGATCGTCAAGGCGCTGGCGGAGTTTCGCGGCGTCGGGCGGCGCTTCCAGCGTTACGGCGACGTGGCGCTACGCAAAGGCGGCAGCTTCACGCTGATCGACGATTACGGGCATCACCCGGTGGAGATGGCGGCGACCATCGCCGCAGCCCGCGGCGCCTTTCCCGGCCGGCGCCTGGTGCTGGCATTTCAGCCGCATCGCTACACCAGGACGCGTGACTGCTTCGAGGACTTCGTGAAAGTGCTGTCCTCGGTGGACGCGCTGCTGCTTACCGAAGTCTATCCGGCCGGCGAGGCGCCGATCGTTGCCGCAGACGGCCGGGCGCTGGCGCGCGCGGTGCGCGTCGCCGGAAGGGTCGAGCCGGTGTTCGTCGAACGCGTGAAGGAACTGGGGGCAGCAATTCTGGCCTCCGTCCAACCCGGGGACGTGGTGATCACGATGGGCGCGGGCTCGATAGGCGGCGTGCCGGGAAAAGTGGCAACGATGAAGGATGAGGAATGAAGGCTGAAGGAAATGCCAACTTCCCCCCTTGCTGACAGATATGGATATGTCTGAACAGGAGCAATTAGGGACACCCGCGCTTCGCGGCGAACTGCGGCGCGATGAGCCGATGCGCAAGCACACCAGTTGGCGCGCCGGCGGGACCGCGGATCGCGCCTACCTACCCGCCGATCTTGCGGACTTGTGCGTGTTCCTCCGGGGCTTGCCGGGCGCGGAGCCGGTTTTCTTCGCCGGTCTGGGCAGCAACCTGCTGGTGCGGGACGGCGGCATCCGCGGCACGGTGGTGTTCACCCATGCAGCGCTGCGGCGATTCTTCCTCGACGAGGGGGCCGGCGCGGCGGAGATCTACGCCGAGGCCGGCGTGGCCAGTCCGAAAGTGGCCCGCTTCGCAGCCGTCCACAACCTCGAAGGCGCAGAGTTTCTCGCCGGCATACCCGGCACCGTCGGCGGAGCGCTGGCGATGAATGCCGGATGTTACGGGGCGGAGACCTGGGATGTGGTGGCCCGGGTGCGCACGGTTGATCGCAGCGGACGATTGCAGATCCGTTCGCCGGGCGAATACTCCATCGGCTACCGCCGCGTCATTCCGGTGCAGGCGCAGGACGAGTTCTTCGTCGCAGCCTGGTTCCGCTTCCGTCACGGCGACGGCGGCCGCGCCCGCCAGACGATCAAGGATCTTCTGTCGCGCCGCATCGCCAGCCAGCCGCTCAATGAACCCAACGCGGGCTCGGTGTTCCGCAACCCGCCCGGCGATCACGCCGCGCGGCTGATCGAATCCTGCGGACTCAAGGGAAAGCGCATCGGCGCCGCCGAGGTGTCGCGCAAGCACGCCAACTTCATCGTCAACAAGGGCGATGCCAGAGCGGAGGACATCGAAGAGCTGATTGACCTGGTGCAGGAAACCGTGAAGCGCAGAACCGGCGTCGAACTGGAGCGCGAAGTGCAGATAGTCGGTGAGGCGAGAGGCGAGAGGCGAGAGGCGTGAAGGTAAAGAGTTTCGGAAAGGTGGCCGTATTGATGGGCGGCCGGTCCGCCGAGCGGGAGATTTCTCTCATGAGCGGGAACGCCGTGCTTGCCGCGCTCAAGCGCAAGGGCGTGGACGCGCATGCCTTCGACACCCGCGACCGCGATGTGCACGAGCTGCGCAGCCGGGGATTCGACCGCGTGTTCATCGTGCTGCATGGACGTTATGGCGAAGATGGCACGGTCCAGGGCGCGCTCGAGCTGATGGGCATCCCGTACACCGGCAGCGGCGTGATGGCGAGCAGCCTGGCAATGGACAAGTGGCGCACCAAGCTGGTCTGGATCGCCGTCGGCATTCCTACGCCGCGGTTCGTGATGCTTGAGGCGGGTTCCGACTTCAAGGCGGTGCCGAATGATCTCGGGCTGCCGCTGATTGTGAAGCCTTCGCGCGAGGGCTCGACCATCGGCTTGACCAAGGTCACCCGCGCTCAGGACGTGGAAGCGGCGTACCGAAAGGCGGCGGAGCACGACGACATGGTGTTGGCCGAGGAATTCATCGCGGGCGCGGAAGTTACGGCCTCGATCCTGGGAGAGCAGGCGTTGCCGCTGATCCGCATCGAAGCGCCGGGCGGCAGCTACGACTACCAGGCGAAGTATTTCTCCGACGAGACCCGCTACTTCTGTCCGTCTGGATTGCCGCCTGCGCAGGAGAGCCGCATTCAGGCGCTCGCCCTCAAGGCATCCCGGATCCTCGACTGCCGAGGCTGGGGGAGGGTGGACGTGATGCTCAACGCCAAAGGCGAGCCTTACCTGCTGGAGGCGAACACGGTGCCGGGAATGACCGGTCACAGCCTGGTGCCGATGGCGGCAAAGGTGGCAGGTATCCCGTTCGACGATCTGGTCGTGCGAATCCTGGAGGACGCGCATGTGGGATAACGCGGCCGCGCTGAACCGGGCAGCCGGTTTTCTCTACGGCGCAGCCGCGCTGCTGATCGTTTACGGTTCTATCCACTACGTGGTGCATCTGCCGGTATTCCCGTTGCGCGAAATCCGCGTCATCGGCGACGTGGGTCACGTGACCAACGAACAGGTCGCGGCGGTGATAGCGCGCGAACTGCGCGGCAATTTCTTCACCGTCGATCTGGCACAGGCGCGCGAAGCGTTCGAAAAACTGCCTTGGGTGCGCAAGGTCAACGTGCGCAGGCAATGGCCGGATCGCCTGGAGGTCGCCGTGGAAGAACACCAGCCGCTGGCGCGCTGGGGTTCGGCCGCGCTGGTGAACGCCCACGGCGAGGTGTTCGAAGCCGCGATCAGCAGCACGCTGCCGGTATTTTTCGGACCGGAGGGCACGGCCGCAGAAGTCGTGGCCCGCTACGCCGAGTTCGATCGTTTGCTCGCGCCGATCGGCAGGAAAGTGGTGCTGATCACGCTTTCGGCGCGGCGTGCGTGGCAACTGCGTCTGGACGACGAACTGGTGCTGCAGCTCGGGCGCGAAAACCTGGAGGCGCGGCTCGCGGGCTTCGTATCGGCATACCAGCGCACCGTGGCACGGCTGCCGCAGCCGCCTTCGCACGTGGACCTGCGTTACAGCAACGGATTTGCCGTGCGCACCCCGGGACTGAAATGGAACGCCAGGAAAGCCTGATGAAACGGTGACACGAGACCAATGGCACTAAGTGGAAGGAAGGAAAGCAAGAATCTGATCGTGGGGCTGGACATCGGCACCTCGAAGATCGCCGCCATCGTCGCGGAGATGAAGCCGGAGGGCGGCTTCGAGGTCATCGGCATGGGCAGCTCGCCTTCGCGCGGCCTGAAGAAGGGCGTGGTGGTAAACATCGAATCCACCGTCAACGCGATTCAACGCGCGCTGGAGGAGGCGGAGCTGATGGCCGACTGCAAGATACGCGAGGTCTGGACCGGCATTGCCGGCAGCCACATCAGGAGTTTCAACTCCCACGGCATGGTGGCGATCAAGGACCGCGAGGTCGCGCAGGCGGACGTCGATCGCGTGGTGGAGACCGCAAAGGCGATCCCGATCCCGACCGATCAGCAGATCCTGCACGTGCTCAACCAGGAGTTCGTGATCGACGGCCAGGAGGACGTGCGCGAGCCGCTGGGCATGAGCGGCGTGCGGCTGGAGGTGAAGGTACACATCGTCACCGGTGCGGTCTCGGCGGCGCAGAACATCATGAAATGCGTGCGCCGCTGCGGGCTCGAGGTCAACGACCTGATCCTGCAGCCGCTCGCGTCGGCCACCGCGGTGTTGTCCGAGGACGAGCGCGACCTGGGCGTGTGTCTGGTGGACATCGGCGGCGGCACCTCCGACATCGCGGTGTTCACCCAGGGCGCGATCCGCCACACCGCGGTGATCCCGATTGCGGGTGACCAGATCACCAACGACATCGCGATGGCGCTGCGCACCCCCACCAAGGAGGCCGAGGAAATCAAGCGCCGCTACGGCTGCGCGCTGAGGGAACTCGCGGATGCGCATGAGATGGTGGAAGTACCCGGCGTGGGCGACCGGGAGCCCAAGAAGCTGTCGAGGCAGACGCTGGCCGAGGTGATCGAGCCGCGGGTGGAGGAACTCTACTCGCTGGTGCAGGCGGAACTGCGCCGGAGCGGCTTCGAGGAACTGCTCTCTTCGGGAATCGTGATCACCGGCGGAAGCAGTTCGATGCAGGGCATGGTTGAACTCGGAGAAGAGGTGTTCCACATGCCGGTGCGGCTGGGGCTGCCGGGCTACGCCGGCGGTCTGTCGGAAGTGATTCGCAACCCGCGCTACTCGACCGGCGTGGGTTTGCTGATGGCTGGCCTGAGCCAGCACCAGCGCCATCAGATAGAGAAGATGCAGGGCGGCTCGTTCAAGCAGATTTTCGGGCGCATGAAGAAATGGTTCGAGACGAATTTCTAGTCGGCGGGATTCAAAGGGAGAGTTTGGTTCCGGTTTTTCATGATCATTCACAGAGGAGATGAGAAATGTTTGAAATCGTGGATACGCAACCCCAGGAAGCGGTGATCAAGGTGGTGGGCGTGGGCGGCTGTGGCGGCAACGCGGTCGATCACATGATCAATGAAGGCGTGGAAGGCGTGGAGTTCATCTGCGCCAACACCGATGCGCAGGCGCTCAAGCGCAACAAGGCGAAGATCCTGCTGCAACTCGGGCCGAATGTGACCAAGGGCCTGGGCGCCGGCGCCAATCCCGACATCGGCCGCGAGGCGGCGATGGAAGACCGCGAGCGCATCATCGAGCTGATCGAGGGCGCCGACATGCTGTTCCTGACCGCCGGCATGGGAGGCGGCACCGGTACCGGTGCGGCGCCCGTCGTGGCTGAAGCGGCGCGCGAGCTCGGAATTCTCACGGTCGCGGTGGTGACCAAGCCCTTCGCATTCGAAGGCAAGCGCCAGAAGATCGCGCAGCAAGGGCTGGACGAGCTGTGCCGGCACGTCGATTCGCTGATCGTCATCCCTAACGACAAACTGATGCAGGTTTTGGGCGAGGACGTCAGCATGCTGGATGCGTTCAAGGCAGCGAACACGGTTTTGCACGGCGCGGTGGCCGGCATTGCCGAGGTGATCAAGTGCCCTGGACTGGTGAACGTCGATTTCGCCGACGTTCGCACCGTCATGTCCGAAATGGGCATGGCGATGATGGGTTCGGCGATGGCCGCGGGTGCAGACCGCGCGCACTGCGCCGCGGAGCAGGCAGTGGCAAGCCCGCTGCTCGAGGACGTGAATCTCGCCGGTGCGCGCGGCGTGCTGGTGAACATCACCGCCGGCACCAGCCTCAAAATGAAGGAAGTGCACGAAGTGATGAACACCATAAAGGGTTTCACCGCCGAGGATGCCACGGTTATCGTCGGTACCGTGATCGACGAAGCCATGAATGACCGGCTGCGCGTCACCATGGTGGCGACCGGCCTGGGCGGGGCCGCTGCGGTCAACCGCCACCACCAGAAGCCGTTGACGGTGGTGAAAACCGGTACCGATGCCGGCCC
The DNA here is from genome assembly GCA_041497595.1 of Gammaproteobacteria bacterium. Taxonomy (GTDB): domain Bacteria; phylum Pseudomonadota; class Gammaproteobacteria; order Burkholderiales; family JACQAP01; genus JACQAP01. The sequence goes on along the minus strand of JBGQGT010000066.1, from coordinate 1,177 downwards.
GCTGGCGGTGAATTACGGGGAGCTCGAGGCCCCGGCGGTGATGCGCCGGCGTTCGCGCGACGCGGCCGTGGAGGCGATGAAGCAATCGGGCGTGGACATGCTCGACATCCCGGCGTTTCTGCGCAAACAGGCCGACTAGAATCCGGCTTGGATGAAGCTCTTTTGCAACGCAGCAATCGTCGCTGCCGCGCTGGTACTTCGCGCGGTGCTATGATAATCTAATCAACCGTTTATATTTGACTGCAGGTGACGGCTCACAAGGCCGCGCCGCGAGAAGCATGGACATGATCAAGCAACGCACACTGAAGAACATGGTTCGCGCCACCGGGGTCGGTCTGCATACCGGTGAAAAGGTCCACCTTACGCTGCGCCCCGCTGCTCCCAACACCGGTATCGTGTTCCGGCGCGTGGACCTCGAGCCGGTGGTGGAAATCAAGGCCGATCCTTACGCCGTGGGCGACACCCGCCTATCGTCCTGCCTGGAGCGGGGCGGTGCCCGGGTCCAAACCGTCGAGCACCTGATGTCGGCGCTCGCGGGCCTGGGGATCGACAACGTCTATGTCGATCTGACCGCCGGCGAAGTGCCGATCATGGACGGCTCCGCCTCTCCGTTCGTGTTCCTGCTGCAGTCAGCGGGGATCGACGAACAGGCCGCCGCCAAGAAATTCATCCGCATCAGGAAGCCGGTGGAATTGAAGCAGGGCGACAAGTGGGTCCGGTTCGAGCCTTACAACGGTTTCCGGGTCGATTTCAGCATCGATTTCAAACACCCGGTGTTCGCCAGTTCCAACAAGCGCGTGGTCGTGGACTTCGAACACACTTCTTACATTAAGGAAGTCAGCCGGGCGCGGACTTTCGGATTCATGCAGGACGTCGAGAACATGCGCGCACAGGGGCTGGCCCTGGGTGGCAGCCTCGACAACGCCATCGTCATGGACGAATACCGGGTGCTGAACGTGGACGGCCTGCGCTATGAGGACGAATTCGTCAAACACAAGGCTCTTGACGCGATCGGCGACCTCTACCTGCTGGGACATCCGCTGATCGGGGCCTACTCGGCCTACAAGTCCGGCCATGCGTTGAACAACGCGCTGTTGCGCCGGTTGATGGAAGACGCCACGGCGTGGGAGTTCGTCAGCTTCCTCAGACCCGAAGAGGCCCCCGCTTTCCTGAGGCT
>JBGQGT010000065.1:0-9111 GCA_041497595.1 Gammaproteobacteria bacterium | reverse complement strand
AGGGATCGCCCGCCGCCCTCGATCGCCTCCGAGGTCAGATCCCCGAACAGAAAACGTTCGGGGCCCCTGTTCCGCTCTGCGGCGATCCCTGCTCCACGTTCCACCGGCCCCCGCCACTGTCGAGGACTCGCGCCTTGCCTGACGCCGATTTCGCGGGTTTTCCGATCGATGATGGATTGCTTTCAAATAGATCATTGGACTGGCTTCCAAGGTTCGAGAGTTATCCCACGAGTTAGCGGAACAGGACACTTGTGACGGTACGGAAATACTACCTAAGCAGTTGGTCGACGAATAGCGAAACCAGAGAGGATGGGCATCGATGACGGATTTCGCGACGAAGCACCTGCCGCAAGCGCCTGACGTTGTGGCGCCCGACGGGTCGGATGTCCGGGTGCTGGCGAGAACGGAACGCGGCGGGATGGCGCACTTCGAGCTGGCGCCGGGGCGCGCCTCGGACGCCATCCGGCATCGCACGGTGGATGAAATCTGGTTCGTGCTGTCGGGCCGCGGCGAGATCTGGCGAAAACAAGGCGACCGCGAGGAAATCGTCGCGCTGGAGCCGGGCGTCAGTCTGACGATCCCGGTTGGAACGCATTTCCAGTTTCGTGCAACCGGCGACAAGGCGCTGGAAGCGGTCGGCGTCACCATGCCGCCGTGGCCGGGCGACACGGAAGCCGTGCCGGTGCCGGGAAAGTGGAAGGCGTCGGAATCTTCGTAAGTGTAAACGCCCGAGGCAGGGAAACCCGGCCTTTGTGTGCCGGGCTCGCTGCTTGTCCACCGGCGATCTTGGCTACTTTTTCTGCGGCCTGAACTCGATCACGATGCCGAATAGCGGAGCGTCGCCGACGTTCTTCACCACGTGGATCACCGGCGGACTGAAACTGGGCTGTTCGATCGGCACTTCGACAAACTTCTCCGGCTCGCCGTCAGGCCACTGCTGCAGGCGCGTCTTGTTGAGCTGGATCACCACGCGCTGGCTGTGGCTGTGGCGCGCGCGGGTGTCGCCGGGCGCGAGCTTTTCCTCGAACACGAAGAAGCGCTCGCCCTCGTAAAGCATGGCGTTTTTTTCCGGCGCAATGATTTCCGGCGGAGAGAGCACCGGCGGGTGATGGGGTTTGATGACGACCTCAAAAAATTCCCCTACCGGGGGCGGGAACGCCCTTTCGCGTTCGAACACGATGATCTCGCCGCGCGAGAGATTGCGCTTGGCGTAGCCGACGAAGATCTCAATGTCGTCCAACGCCACGATCACCCGGTCGCCGCAGCCGGGCATGTTGGCCTGCGGGCAGGTCGCCGCATTGCGCGTCACTCGCACATAGTCGTTGTCCAGCGCCGGCGCGGTGGCCGGGAGAAGACAGGCCAGCAACAATAAAGATCGCATGAGATTTTCCCTCAATTCGGTTGTCCTATGAGGCCAGGCACCGCTCCAGAGTCACGGCCAACGCATGCCGTGATTTTGAGGCTGATCAAACCGGGTGCGGAAGCCCGTCAGTAAGATAAACTAAAAACGAAACCCGGGCGCAAACGTCTCGGGATTCGGCAACCCCTGGTATCGGTGTCCGGTCGCGGATTGTTTTTGGTCCGATCAGAAGGATACATGACATCTTGACGTTCTGATGTCGTAGCGTCAGCATGCCACGACGGATACTTCAAAACGCGCTACCGTCTATTTCGAAGCCGAGGTTCACCGTGCTCTGCGGCTCAAAGCCGCGGCCTCGGACCGGTGGATTTCCGATATGGTCAACGACGCGGTGAAAGCTTCCCTGGCCGAAGACGCCGATGATCTTGCGACTTTTCCCGAAAGGAAAAACGAAAAGAGCCTCTCCTTCGACACTTTTGTCCAGGGTCTGAGGCGGCGTGGCCGAATATAGGCTGTTGATCAAGGCCTCGGCCGCAAAAAGAAATCGAGGCGGTGGGTACGAAGGTTGACCGTCAGCGCATCGTCGAACGAATCCGGATTCTTGCCGGGGATCCGCGTTTGGCCGGTTCCGAAAAATTGGCCGGATACTCAGATCGCGCCCGCGTGCGGCAGGGACAGTACCGAATCGTCTATCTCATGGACGATGAGCGCCGTGAAGTCACGATATTCAAGGTTGGGCACCGAAAAGACGTGTACCGATAGACCGGCAGTGCGTTTGCCACGCGACGCCCTGTGATTCCGGTAATTTGGGCCTCAGGTTTGTGGTCGCCGGCTAAAGAAAACGGCGCATCAAGGCGCCGTTCCTGGCTTACGGATTTGGTTTCCGGGTTTGCGCCTTTACTCAGCACGCAGCACGCAGCACCCAGCACCCGCTGTTGTCAACAGCAGCGCGAAACCTTGCTCCACTTCTCGTCCTGGCGTTTCCTGAAGTACTGCTCCTGCGTCATCGGCGGCTCGCCGGGATGCGCCTGCCGATGGTGCGCAAGATAGCGCTCGTAGGCGTCGTCGCCGCTTACCTGGCGCAGGTATTGCCAGATTTGCTTGAGTTCGGCGCCTATCATTGCGGCATCAGGCGTGCTGCCCCGTGGAAATCATGTTCTCGTCGAGCTGCGTCCTGATGTACTTCGACTCGGACAGCGGTAGCACCGGCTTGCCGGACCGCATGCGCATGGACATGCGCAGCATGTCGACGATCACCACCCACAGTATGACGGCGAACAGGAAGGCCAGCGCCGCATCGATTCTCTGGCCGATGATCAACTGCGGTGCCACTGCCGCCCTTTCCGGAGACAAGGTGCCGGCGGCGAGCTTTGCCGCCATGCTGGCGGCGCCGGACAGGAAGCCGATCGCGGGGTTGGGACTGAAAACCTTCTCCCACGCCGCCCAGGTGCAGATGATCGCCAGCCAGGTCAGCGGCAGTCCGGTGACCCAGGCGTAACGCAGCTTGCCCATCTTGATGATGATGCCCGTGGCCACCGACAGCGCGATGCCGGCCAGCAACTGGTTGGAAATGCCGAACAGCGGCCACAGGATGTTCACGCCGCCGAGCGGGTCCTTGACGCCCTGCCACAGGAAGTAACCCCAGGCAGTAACGAAGATCAGGCTGGAGAGCACCGTCATCGGGTAGGAAGAAACGTTGCCCATCGGTTTCCACGCGTGCTTCAGAATGTCCTGCAGCATGAAGCGGCCGACCCGCGTGCCGGCATCCAGCGTGGTGAGGATGAACAGCACTTCGAACATGATGGCGAAGTGGTACCACATCGCCAGCAGCGTGCCGCCGAATGTGGTCGAGAAGATCGTCGCCATCCCCACCGCCAGCGACGGCGCGCCACCGGTGCGGGCGAACAGCGTGACTTCGCCCATTTCCTTCGCCAGGAATTGCATCTGCTCGACCGTAACCGGGAATCCCCAGGAAGAAATCATCGCGACGGCATCGGCCGCTTCCTTGCCGACCACGCCGGCCGGGCTGTTGATCGCGAAGAATACGCCCGGATCGAGAACGCAGGCCGCGATTACGGCCATGATTCCGACGAAGGATTCCAGCGCCATCGAGCCGTAACCGATCATGCGGATGTCGCGTTCGTTCGGCAGCAGTTTCGGTGTAGTGCCCGAGGACACCAGCGAATGGAAGCCGGAAATCGCGCCGCAGGCGATGGTGATGAACACGAACGGGAACAGGTTGCCCTTGAAAATCGGGCCGGTGCCGTCGATGAATTGGGTCAGCGCCGGCATCTTCATGTCCGGTGCCAACACCAAGATGGAGATGGCGAGGAGGAACACCACGCCCAGCTTGAGGAACGTGGAAAGATAGTCGCGTGGCGCCAACAGCAACCAAACCGGCAAAGTTGCGGCGGCGAAACCATAGATCATCACGAACCAGGCGACGGATTCGCCGCTCCAGTCGAAATAGCTGCGCAGCGCCGCGTTGTGGTCCAGCCAGCCGCCGCCGACGACGCAAAAGATCAGCAGCACGATGCCGATGATCGAACCTTCGAGGATACGGCCGGGACGGATGCCGCGCATGTAGATGCCGATCAGCATCGCCACCGGAATGGTGCCGAGCACCGTTGCCGTTGCCCAGGGGCTGTGTTTCATGGCGTTGACGATCACCAGACCCAACACCGCAATCAGGATCAGCATGATGGTCATGGTGCCAATCATCGCCGCCCAGCCGCCTACGGGCCCAAGTTCGTCGCGCGCCATCTGGCCCAGGCTGCGGCCATCGCGCCGCGTCGAGCAGAACATGATCACCATGTCCTGCACGCAGCCGCCGAGTACCGCGCCTGCGAGGATCCACAGCGTGCCGGGGAGGTAGCCGAACTGCATCGCCAGTGTCGGGCCGATCAGCGGTCCGGGACCGGCGATCGCGGCGAAGTGATGGCCGAATGTCACCCATTTGTTGGTCGGCACGAAATCGCGGCCGTTGTTGAATCTTTCCGCCGGCGTGGCGCGGGTCTCGTCCAGCACCAGCACCTTGGCGCAGATCCATGCGCTGTAGAAGCGATACGCAACCAGATAGGTGCAGATTGCGGCCGCCACGAACCAGATGGCGTTGATGGATTCGCCGCGGTGTGTGGCGATGCCGCCGATGGCGGACGCACCGAGAATCGCGATACCCAGCCAGACGAGCTTGGCTAAGATGGTCTTTGGCATGTCATCTCTCCCAGTTTGTTCTGTCGGCTGTCTCGATGCGGCCGTTTGAATGTGGCCCTGCGCCTGGCGCCGTATCTATAGAGCCCGCCAATGATAGCAGTTAGACGGACCTTCGATGAATCGGGTATAGCGGGCCCTCAACGCAGAGTCTGCGGAGGAAAAACGATGGTCGCCAGTGGCGCCTGCCTGGTCCGGATGTTCGACACGGGAATTTCTCTGCGTTCTTTCTTTTCCCTTTTGCGTACCCCTCAAGGGGGTATTGAAATGAATCCTTTGCATCAACGCTTTTGATCCTTGGGCCCGATGGCCGGAATGGTACAATTCGCCGCTTTCCGGCGCTGCTAACTTTCTCTCTCAGGCCCACATGTTTCCCGCTGACCAGAACATCCAGAATTTCGACCCCGAACTGTGGCAGGCAATGGAGGCGGAACGCCAGCGCCAGGAAGACCACATCGAGCTGATCGCCTCGGAGAACTATACCAGCCCGCGCGTGCTGCAGGCGCAGGGCTCGGTGCTCACCAACAAGTACGCCGAAGGCTACCCCGGCAAGCGCTACTACGGCGGCTGCGAGTACGTGGACATCGCGGAACAGCTGGCGATCGATCGCGCCAAGACGCTGTTCAAGGCGGAGATCGCCAACGTGCAGCCGCACTCGGGCTCGCAGGCCAACCAGGCGGTCTACGCGGCTGCGCTCCAGGCCGGCGACACCATTCTCGGCATGTCGCTCGCGCACGGCGGCCATCTCACCCACGGCTCGCCGGTGAACCTGTCTGGCAAACTCTACCATGCGGTCTCTTACGGGCTGACCGCAAACGAAGAAATCGATTACGACCAGGTTGCGCATCTGGCGGAACAGCACAACCCGAAGATGATCGTCGCCGGCGCCTCGGCGTATTCTCTGACCATCGACTGGCAGCGCTTCCGCGATATCGCCGACTTGGTCGGCGCCTACCTGTTCGTGGACATGGCGCATTACGCGGGACTGGTTGCCGCGGGCTTCTACCCGAGTCCGGTGGGGATCGCCGATTTCGTCAGCAGCACCACCCACAAGACGCTGCGCGGCCCACGCGGCGGCATCATCCTCGCCAAGGCCGAGCACGAAAAGATCATCAACTCGGCGATCTTTCCCGGCATCCAGGGCGGACCGCTGATGCACGTGATCGCCGCCAAGGCGGTGGCGTTCAAGGAAGCGATGGCGCCGGAATTTCGGAGCTACCAGGCGCAGGTGATCGCCAATGCGAGGACCATGGCCAAGACGCTCCAGAACCGCGGCCTTCGCATCGTGTCGGGACGCACCGACTGCCACATGTTCCTGGTGGACCTGCGCGCCAAGAAAATCAACGGCAAGGACGCCGAAGCGGCGCTCGGCCGGGCCAACATCACCGTGAACAAGAACGCGATCCCCAATGATCCCGAGAAGCCTTTCGTCACCAGCGGCGTACGCATCGGTTCCCCGGCGATGACCACCCGCGGCTTCCAGGAACTCGAAGCCGAAAAGCTTTCCAACCTCATCGCCGACGTGCTCGAAGCGCCGAACGATGAGGCCAACATCGCGCGCGTGGTTGGCGAGGTGAAGGCGCTTTGCCATCGTTTCCCGGTGTACGGGAAGTGACAGGTCAAAGGTGAAAGGTAAAAGGTGAAAGGTCAAACCAAAGGCCGGGTCGCTGTTACTCGTCCCTCGGCCCTCGTTCCTCGGCCCTTGGCATGAAATGCCCTTTCTGCAAGAATCCGGATACGCAAGTCGTCGACTCCCGGGTCAACGAGGAGGGGGACAGCATTCGCCGGCGGCGGCGCTGCCCGTCCTGCGACAAGCGCTTCACGACGTACGAGAACGTCGAGCTGCGCATGCCGCAGATCATCAAGAGCACCGGCTACCGCGAGGAGTTCGAGGAAGACAAGCTGCGGGTCGGTTTCACCCGCGCGCTGCACAAGCGGCCGGTTTCCGCGGACCTGGTCGATGACGCGATCGAACGCGTCAAGCAGAAGCTGCTGTCGCTGGGTCTGCGCGAGGTGGAATCGCGCCGCATTGGCGAGATGGTGATGCGCGAACTCTACAAGCTCGACAAGGTAGCCTACATCCGCTTCGCGTCGGTGTATCGCGCCTTCCAGGACGTCGAGGATTTCCGCGACGCGGTGAAGGAAGTGCAGAAGCCTGCCGCACGCCGCAAGCCCAAATAGCGGCATGCCCTTCAGTGCGGATGACTTCAAATTCATGGCGCACGCGTTGCGGCTGGCCGAACGCGGCCTGTACACAACAACTCCAAACCCGCGAGTCGGTTGCGTGCTCGTCAAGGACGGCGGGATCGTAGGCGAGGGCTGGCACGAGAGAGCCGGCGGCCCGCATGCCGAATTGGTGGCGTTGACTGCCGCGGGCACAAAGGCGCAGGGCACAACCGCGTATGTCTCTCTCGAACCTTGCAGCCATCACGGCCGCACGCCGCCGTGCGCCGATGCCATGATCGCCGCAAACGTAGCGCGTGTGGTCGCGGCAATGCAGGACCCGAATCCCCAGGTTGCCGGAAGCGGACTGCGGAAACTGCGCGAAGCGGGAATCCATGTCGAGGCCGGAATTCTGGAAACCGAGGCGCGCGAACTGAACATCGGCTTCGTCTCGCGCATGACCCGTGGGCGGCCGTGGGTGCGCGTGAAAATCGCGGCTAGCCTGGACGGCAAGACCGCGCTGAAGAACAGAGTGAGCCAGTGGATCACGGGAGCGGACGCGCGCCGCGACGGACACCGCTGGCGTGCGCGTTCCTGCGCGGTGATGACCGGCATCGGCACGCTCGCGGATGACGACCCGCGCCTCACGGTGCGGGACGTGGAAACCCCGCGTCAGCCGCTGCGCATCGTGGTGGACAGCCGGCTGCGGATCACGCCGGAGGCGAAGATTCTGGAAGGCGGGCGTGTGCTGGTGGCCACGGCAACGCGCGATGAAGACAGGAACCGCGCGCTCGCGAGGAGAGGCGCTGAAGTGGTGCTGCTGCCCAACGCAGAACACAAGGTTGATCTGCTGGAACTGGCGAAGTATCTCGCCGGGCGCGGCATCAACGAGGTGCTGGTGGAAGCCGGGATCAACCTGAATTCGGCACTTCTGCGTGCCGGAGTGGTGGACGAGCTGCTTATTTACCTTGCTCCGCACATGCTCGGCGACGTGGCGCGTGGCATGTTCGACCTGGGAGAATTGACCGAAATGAACAAGCGCCTGCAGTTGAACATTTTGGAGACCCGCATGATCGGGCCGGACCTGCGGATTCTCGCGCGGCCGGTAATCCTGAACCCGGGAGCCTGAGCAGTGTTCACCGGGATCATCGAGGCTGTCGGCCGCGTCGCTGCGGTCAAGCTGGCCGGACAATCGGCGGCGCTGACGATCGACGCCGGCGGATTGGACATGAGCGATGTCGCGGTCGGCGACAGCATCGCCTGCAACGGGGTGTGCCTGACGGTCACTTCACTGGTGCCAAAGGGATTTACGGTCGACGTATCACAGGAGACCCTGCGAGTGACCGTGGGGTTCGGCGCTGGAGCTGCGATCAATCTGGAGAAGTCGCTGCGGCTCTCAGACCGTCTCGGCGGACATCTGGTGAGCGGCCATGTTGACGGCGTCGGCACGGTAACGGCGGTGAAACCGGTGGATGCCAACCGGGAGATCATGGTTCGCTTTCCCGCAGAGCTTGACCGCTATGTCGCGCGCAAAGGATCGATCGCCGTGAACGGCGTGAGCCTGACCGTCAATGTCGTGACAACCGATACTATTTCGGTGAACCTGATTCCGCACACGCTTGCGGTAACCAACCTGAAAGACCTGACGCAGGGCGACCGGGTCAATCTCGAAATAGACCTGGTGGCGCGTTACGTCGAGCGGATGTTCGACAGTGATGATCAGCGGTAGCGACCGCTGAGTCTTGTCGAAGAACCGAGCTTGGAATATTGGGCGTCATTACTTCAGAGAATGACGTCTGGCTTGAGGTGGGCAGTCATCGAATCCACTCGACGGAGTCGGAACTTTCCGGTTTCCGGCCCGCGACGCAATCGGTCGAGTCGGAACGGCGTCGATCTGGCACAATGCACACTTTCCAACTGTGTCGCGCCCATCCCGAGCGTTTTCCCTGTTTTGTTGCCCGCCCCCGGCGCACGGTGACGTTCATACCGGCGCTGCAGCAACAGTCCACGGGTCGCGCGCATAGCCAGCGCCCAGCAAGCCGAAGACACTCGATGACTACCATCAGCTCCACAGCCGAGATCATTGCCGACCTGCGCGCCGGGCGGATGGTCATCCTGGTAGATGAGGAGGAGCGCGAGAATGAAGGCGATCTGCTGATGGCCGCCGAGTTCGTGACGCCGGACGCGATCAACTTCATGGCCAAGCACGGGCGCGGGCTGATCTGCCTGACACTAACCGAGGAACGCTGCCGGCAGCTCGATCTGCGGCTGATGGTCGGGGACAATCGCTCGCGAATGGGAACCAACTTCACCCTGTCGATCGAGGCCGCCAGCGGCGTGACCACCGGAATCTCCGCGGCGGACCGCGCGCGAACGGT
>JBGQGT010000064.1:0-9250 GCA_041497595.1 Gammaproteobacteria bacterium | reverse complement strand
GTCCGAACCCGCCTTCTGCCTCATGAGTCTCCCGAATCAGGCGGCCGCTTCGTTTGGCTCGGCGGAAGGCGCGCGCACGATGTAGCCGCCGGACTTCTCGTCGTGCTCGAGGTTGAGGTGCCCCCTGATCGCGGCCTCTTCGAGCAGGCTGTTGAAGCTCTTGAATCCGTGATAGGCCTCGTTGAATCCCGGGTTGCGGCGCTTGAGCGCCTGTTTGACCATCGAGCCCCAGATTTTATCGTCCCCACCCCGTTCCGAAACCAGCGCCTCGAAGGTATTGACCACCAGGTCGATCGCCTTCTGTGTCTTGTCGTCCGACGCCGTTTCGTCGGCCTCAACCGGTTCGGCAGCGGGCGTCTTCGGCGCCGTTACAGGTTTGGCCGCCGGCTTCTTGCGCCCGCCTCCGCCGCGACGCGCCTGGCTCTTTTCCCGCACCAGGTCATCGTAGAAGATGAATTCGTCGCAGTTGGCGATCAGCAGATCGGAGGTCGAATGCTTCACGCCCACGCCGATCACTTCCTTGTTGTTCTCGCGCAGCTTGGACACCAGCGGAGAAAAATCGGAATCGCCGCTGACAATGACAAAAGTATCGACGTGCGACTTGGTGTAGCACAGGTCGAGCGCATCGACCACCATGCGGATGTCGGCGGAATTTTTCCCCGACTGGCGCACATGCGGAATTTCGATCATCTCGAACGCCGCTTCGTGCATAGGCGCCTTGAACTCCTTGTAGCGCTCCCAGTCGCAGTAGGCCTTCTTGACGACGATGCTACCCTTGACCAGAAGGCGCTCGAGCACTTTCTTCATGTCGAACTTGTCGTACTTCGCTTCGCGCACGCCGAGCGCGATGTTCTCGAAATCGCAGAACACCGCCATGTTGCGTTCGTCATTCTGTGTTGTCATCGGGAAACCCGTGAAAAGTGAATAAATAAAAACTGGATGAGTGAAATGCAAGAGTCGAAGGCTGGAGGATTTGCACCCTTCACGCATTCACCCTTCACGCATTCACCGAATTTGTTTCGTCCCCCGGCCCTGTATTCATGCCGCCTTTGCAAAGAATTCCTTTACCGTCTTGACGAAGCGGTCGATGTCCGGCCGGTCGACGTCCAGATGCGTCACCAGCCGGATGGTGCCCTTCCCGCTGATCAGCATGCCGCGCTCCTTGAGGTACTCTCGCATCGCCACCGAACGTTGCGGCTCGACCGAGACGTACACCATGTTGGTTTGCGCTCCGCCGGGCGCCACTTTCATTTCGTCAATCCGAGAAAGTCCCTCGGCAAGATTGCGCGCGTTCTCGTGGTCCCGCGCCAGGCGCTCGACATTGTGTTGCAGCGCATAGATGCCCGCGGCAGCAAGCAGCCCGGCCTGGCGCATGCCGCCGCCGACCACTTTGCGCCAGCGCCGTGCCCTGGCGATCAGGTCTTTCGATCCGCATAAAATCGATCCCACCGGCGCACCCAGGCCCTTGGACAGGCATACGGACACGGAGTCGAACTGTTTGCTGATTTCCATTACCGGCACGCCGAGATGCACCGCCGCGTTGAAGATGCGCGCGCCGTCCAGGTGCAGACCCAGCCCGCGGCTGCGGGTGAACTCGCGCGCGCGCCTGAGGTAGTCGAGCGAAAGCACCTTGCCGCCCTGGGTGTTTTCCAGGCACAGCAGTCGCGTCCTGGCGAAATGCGGATCGTCCGGCTTGATCGCCGCCTCTACGCGGCCCAGGTCGAGCGAGCCGTCGGGCTCGTAGTCGAGCGGCTGAGGCTGGATGCTGCCCAGCACCGCCGCGCCGCCGCCCTCGTATTTGTAGGTATGGCCCTGCTGGCCGACGATGTACTCGTCGCCGCGTTCGCAATGCGACAGCAGCGCCAGCAGGTTGCTCTGGGTGCCGCTGCACACGAAGAGCGCGGATTCCTTGCCGAGCAGCGCGGCAGCCATCGCCTCCAGGCGATTGACCGTCGGATCTTCTCCGTAAACGTCGTCGCCGACGTCGGCCGCGGCCATGGCGGCCCGCATTTCCGGGGTGGGCTTGGTAACGGTATCGCTGCGCAGGTCGATGACTTTCATGGGAGTGCTCCTGGACTTCGAACGGCGCCCGAAATGGTCCCGCGGGCGGTTTCTTGTGCGAAACAGGATGTTACACCAGCCAGATATGCCTTTGTTTGCCCGTGCCGAAGCCTGGGGGTTATCATTGGATTGGAATTCCCGCCCGGCGCGCTGTGGCGAGTCCGCGCGCTGTTCGAGTTTCTCGGCGGACCGAGCCCGATGGTGGGCCATGTCTTCGAAGGCAAGCCGACCATGGTGTACTCGGAAATGTACGATCTGTCGAAATCGCAGATGCAGAAAAAGATTCCGAAGTTTTGCAAGAAGCGCAAGGAGTTCGAGGCTCTGGAGGGATGAACCCCGGCATGACGGCCAGCTTGCTGCCGCGCGGCGCGACGTTCCGCCGCGACAGCAGGCGAGTGGCCGCGGCCGCCGCAATTGTTCTTTGCGCCCTGTTCGCATCTCCCGCGCTTGCGGAACAAGGCATGGTGATCTGGAAAAACCACGAATGCGGCTACTTCATCCTGCTGATGAAGTCCGGCTACGGCATTTTCGAATGGATAGACGGACCGCAGCCGAATGACGGCGACGTGCTGGAAGGCGATTTCAGATCCCCCGGCGAGCGCCTGGTCGACAACAAGACCGTCGATCTGCCGACCACGATCCTCCTGAATGCGTTTGCGCTGAGTCGCGGCGCGATCGCCGCCCGCATGCCGCCGAAGTGCAAGGCATTGCCGGGCTACATTCCTTTCGAAGGCCGGTAGCACCCCCCTCACCTGCCGGCCGGCAGGCTTTCCAGCAGGTGCGACAAGGCGGCGGCACGCATGCTCTCGGGATAGCTCCTGACGAATTCCCCGGCAAGCGCGCGTGCCTTGTTCGCAAAGGCAGCCTGCTCCTGCGCGTCCCTGCCGGCTCGCGCCGCCTGCACGTAGTGAATTGCGAGAATGAAGGATATCTCTTCGCAGCCGGCATGCCGAGGGTAGTTCCCGAGAAACTCCTCGGCGAGCCTGATCTGCCCGGCAAGCTGCACCCCCGTCTGTGAGGTCGGCCGCAGCGGGTCGATCGTGAAGCTGTCGTAGAAATAGCCCTGCAACAGCCCGAACGACGCATCGGCGGCGGCGGGACCGGACGGCGCGAGCTTCAATGCCTCCCGGTAATACTGCAGGTTGGCGAGGAAACGGTTGGTTTCGGGCGAATAGGCGAGTTCGGCACCGCGCACCTTCAACTCGCTCATCAGGAAGTTGGAGGGCAGACCCTGTACTTGACCGTGCGCGTCCAGGTCCCGATTCAGCAGATCGCGGATTTCATCCAGCAATTTTCCTAGATCGAAGTGCGCCTGCGCGCGCGTATACGGCGACTCTTTCGAGGCGATGACCTTCTGCAGTTCGCCCACAGTGGCGAGGTAGGTTTGCACCGACTCGGCGGTAACGAGATCGTGTGCCGACACCGGCGCAACCGCCGCCACAGCGAAGACCCAAAGAACCGCCAGCGCAGCGCTGCTAACCAAAGACCGGGCGCTAGCGCCCGGCCTGCGGCTCGTGTGCTTGCTGGAATGCAATTGCGCCGGGATGGAGGGGAATAACGGGAGACTCGGAGGTTATCTGCTTTCGTGACGCGGGCCACTGCGACCGTGGCAGACCCGCCGCTGCGCCCGCAATCTCAAAAGCCTTGTCTTCAGGAAAATCGTCCAGGACCACCAGCAGGTAATCTTCGAATTCGGCCATCGTGCGCAACGCCAGTGGCCCCTCAACTTCGAAAGGGGCGCCGCCCGCGTAGGCAGCGCCGGCGCTTTCCCTACCGAGAATTCCAATCGGCAACTGACGCGTTCGCAGAAGTTGCACCACGTCGCGAACGCTTCGCGCCTCTGCCGGGACTGCCTGGCTTTGCGGAATCTCGGCGGCAAGCTGCGCGGCCAATGCGTCTGCGAGGCGGGAAGCCTCAGCGTCGGTCGCACTCGCGACCACGATCAGATGCTTGCCCCGATATGCGTACCACTGCCTGTAGGGCGAATGCCCGGAAAGCAAGGCTGCGCCGGCGACTGCCAGCGCGGCCTGCAAAATGCGCCGCCTGTTCATCGAACCAACGGCCTACCTTGCCTCATGCGAAAGTGCTACTTGAAGACGTCCAAATGCAGAACATTGGTCACCACGAAGTTCGGCACATCGACCATGTTGCTGATCTTCAAATCGCACGCCACGCTGCAGAGGATATAAGCCTGCTCTCTGGACAGCTTATGCTTGGAGGGTGACTGCGGCCCGGTCAGCAAGTCGATCATCTTCAGCAAGGAATCGCGGGCCGCCAAGGTCGTGTCCTCGGACATATTGGTAAGGTTTCCGAAGCGAGTCCCGTCGAGGTACTTGAGCGGCGCTGGTAGTTCACCCTTCGGCTTCATCGGAATGCCCATGGTCGCGAGGAAGCGGTCGGGTTCCAAATCCTTGAGGATGCCAGGCACCGCCTTGCCCTCGATCTGCGGCCAACGGATGTACGCCCCCTGACCTTTGCGCACCTCGACTTTGACGGTGACGACGGCGTTCATCTCGATGGCTGTGCCGGAAACTTCACCATCGCCCTGGGCAAAGTGCGTATCGCCCATGGAAAGCATGCACCCCTTCACCCAGCACGGGAAAAGCAAGGTCGTGCCTCTCACCATTTGCTTCACGTCGCTGTTGCCGCCGTTTTCGCGCGGAGGGATGGTGCGCAGGCAGCGGCTGGCTGCCCTTCCCCCTGGGCCGCACAGGTCGGCCGGAAGAGCATCCTGGGGTTCCGGAGGCAGCACAAATCCGCCTGCCTTGCGCAACTCGTCTTCGCGCTGATAAGCGTTCTCGATCTCCGGCATGCCCAGCCCAACACCGATGGTTCCCGTGAATCCGTGAAGAGGCAGCTCCACCCCCGGAAGATCATCCGACACCGCGTAGTAAACGCCGGTTGGCCGTTGCAGAAGCTTCCAGTGGACGATGAATGGATTGGGGAATACGTCGCGCAGGAAACCGAACCCCGGGACGATGATGGTGTAACCAAACCGATCGGGACCGGGGATAACGTCCAACACGGTCACCGCGAGTACGTCGCCGCGCTCAGCACCGTTCACGTACAGCGGTCCGGTCAAAGGGTGAATGATGTTCAGATTCGCCGCCGCGACTGTTTTTGGACCGGAGTCCCATTTGAAGGGTCCGTCCAGCGCGTCCCGTGTTTCAAAGATCACTGTGTCGCCCTGGTTCGCAGTCGCCGCGGGCTTTATGTCAGGGTGCCAGCGATTGTGGCACGTACCCAGGATTTCGTTGGCGCACGTCACCGGCCATTCGCCTACTCGCGTGATCGGCAGGTAAATCGTTTCTGCCGCTGCCAGCCCTGCGAGGCCGAGCGTTGATGCCGCCAGCAAACTTCCAGCCAGCCGCTGTATAAGTCCGGAACCACTGCAATTCCTGTTCATGTTTGATACCTCCCTCAGGCGTTTTTTTGACAAAACAACGGCAGCATCGAGACAAAACCAAACTACAACTGCGGCAACACCTCTGGCGTTCCGGTGTCCTTTGATACGGACTGAAGCCATCCCGGACCATGTTTCCAGCTTTCCGAACTATGGAATCTCGATGCGGTTCTGTCAACGGGTGCGGCGGCCACGGGGCGCTACTTTATGAGGCCGAGCGCGCCGAGAATGAACGAATAGGTAAACGCGATCTCCTTGAGGTACTCGTATCTCCCGGAAGCCCCGCCATGCCCGGCATCCATATTGATGCGCAGCAGCAGCGGATTGCCGTCGGTCTTGAGACGCCGCAGCCTGGCCACGTACTTGGCCGGTTCCCAGTACATCACCTGGCTGTCATTGAGCGAAGTCTCGACCAGCATCGCCGGATGGTCTTTCGCGGCCAGGTTATCGCAGGGTGAATACGACTTCATGTAGTCGTAGTAAACCTTGTCCTTCGGATTGCCCCACTCCTCGTACTCGCCGGTGGTAAGCGGCAGCCGGTCGTCGAGCATGGTGTTGATGACATCCACGAACGGCACTTCGGCCACCATCGCGCGAAAAAGATCGGGGCGCAGGTTGGTCACGGCGCCCACCAGCAGCCCGCCGGCGCTGCCTCCCTGGATCACCAGCTTGCCCGGATCGGTGTAGTGCTCGCCGATCAGGTGCTCGGCGCAGGCGATGAAATCGCCGAATGTGTTCTTCTTGTTGAGCATCCGCCCTTCGTCGTGCCAGCGCTTGCCCATTTCGCCGCCGCCGCGCACGTGCGCGACCGCATAGATCACGCCGCGATCAAGCAGCGACAACCGTGCCGAACTGAAGTCCACGTCCAGCGGATAGCCGTAGGCGCCGTAACCGTAGAGCAGCAGCGGCTGTGCGGCGTTGGTGCGGCGGTCGATGCGATACACCAGCGAAATCGGCACGCGCGTGCCGTCCGCGGCGACCGAGTAATGCAACTCCGAGCGATACTTCGCCGGCTCATAACCGCGAACTTCGCGTCGCTTGAGCATTTTGCGTTCGCGGCTGTCGAGGTGATAGTCGTACTGCGTATCGGGAGTGACGTACGAATCGTAGTGAAAGCGGAATACATCGGTGTCGAACTCGAAATTGGCTCCGCCGCCAACCGAATACACGGGCTCGGGCATGGCGATCTCATGGGATTCGCCGCCCGCGAGGCGCATCACGTGCAGCCTGGGAAAGCCGCCGGCACGTTCGTGCGCGACCAGGTGCCGGGCGAACACGTCGACGCCTTCGAGCATCACGTCCGCGCGGTGCGGGATCTTTTCCTTCCAGTTCCCCAGGGAGGGATCCTCCACTGGCGCCGTGACCAGGCGGAAGTTGCGCCCCTTGTCGTTGGTGACGATGTAGAACAGTCCCTGTCCATGGTCCACGTAGTATTCGTGCTCCGGCTGCCGGGCCGCCACCAGTTTCCAGTTGGACGCGGGCGAATCGGCCGGCAGATAGCACACTTCGGAGGTCGTGGCGCTGTGGGAAGTCAGAAACAGGTACGCGCGGCTGCGTGAGCGCGCCACCGAAAGCGAGAAACGCGCGTCGGTCTCCTCGTAGATGAGCTGGTCGCCCTTGCTGCCCAACAGGTGGCGATAAAGGCGGTAGGCGCGCTTGGTGCCGTCTTCCCTGACGTAGAACAACGTGCGGTTGTCGCTCGCCCACGCGACCGAGCGCACTTTCTCGATGCGGTCGGAAAGCACCTTGCCATTGCGCAGGTCCTTCAGATGCAGCGTGTATTCGCGGAAGGCGCTGGTATCCGACGAAAAGGCGAGCAGGTTGCCGTCGGGGCTGAGTTCGACCGCTCCCACGGAGTAGAACTTGTGGCCCTTCGCCAACCGGTTGACGTCCAGGATCACGGCCTCGGCCGCGTCCGGGCTGCCATGCCTGCGGCAGAAAATCCGGTACTGCTTGCCTTTCTCGGTGCGGGAGTAATAGTAGTAGGCACCCTCGCGGTACGGGACTTCGGTGTCGGTTTCCTTGATGCGCGCCAGCATCTCCTTGTAGAGCTTCTTCTGCAGGCCCTCCGAGGGCTTCATCATCGCCGCGGTGTACGCGTTTTCGGCGCGCAGGTAGGCGCGTACCGAAGGGCTGGCCTTGTTGCGCAGCCAGTGGTAATCGTCCACGCGCCGCTCGCCGTGCACGGCCGTGACGTGGGGTACGCGTTTGGCTGAGGGTGGGACGCGAATGGAGCTTCGAGACACCTGTACACTCCTGGGATGACATGGTCGAGCAACACACAACGGCCGAAATCCATAGGACCCGGGCCCGGCAGACATTACAATTGCGGCTCGATCAACGAAACGGAAAACAGTATGAAGGGCTACGTGTCGGACGTCACCCGCTTCATCCGGGAATTTCTTGCCAGGAACCCCGAGGTGGTCGTGAAACAGGAGAAAGCCCGCGCCACCTGGTGGGACCGGCCGCAGGACTTCAAGGAAAACGCGGCGCTGGAAGCCGCCGAGGTTCCCAAGAAACCCTACGAGTATTATTGATCCGCCCGCCGCACCTCACCCCCGCCCTCTCCCCCTAAAGGCGGAGAGGGAGCATGAAGGTCGAAATCAAATCTAGCCTGCGCAGCGCACCTTCTCCGCCCCCGGGGAGGAACTCCGTCGACACGGCGTTGGCTCAGCCATCCGGGGCGGGAGACGGAGCTTGTCGCGCGCCCCGGACTCGTTCGGCATAGCCCCGTTTGCGGGTAGGGGCGCACAAGGCTGTGTTGCGCGGTGTGGATTAGAGCGCTATGCGGCTGCTCCCGCGAACGGGCCTACGGCTAACGTGTCACAGCCGCCCCGCAAACGGGCGATTTCATCACTAACGTGTCCGTGCGCCCGGGGGATGAGGTGGGGTTCTTTTACGTGGGAGAATAACAATGCTTCGCCGCTGTGCCATCGCGTTCATGATGTCTGCCTGCCTCATCCCCATCGCCCGCGCCGCCGAAGAGCCGGTGCCGATCGAGCAAGAGCCGCGCCACCGCCTGAAGTTCGAGAACGCGCACGTGCGCTTCTTCGACGTGCAGCTCGAACCCGGTTACCAGACGCTCTATCACTGGCACCACAACGACGGCGTTTTCGTGAACATCGCGTCCTCACCGACCATCGCCCAGGATTGGGGAGCCGAGCCGGTGACGCGCGGCGATCGCGCCATCGGCGAGGCCTACTTCATCGATTACGGAGCCAAGCCGAAGGCGCACCGGGTTACCAATCCCGGTCCGCGCATATACCGCGTTACCGATGCCGAGATCATGAACTCCTGCGGCCCGATGGATGCGGCGCGCGAAGGTCCGAATCAGACGCTGGTCGTCGACAACGAACGCGTGTTCGTCACCCGCGTGATTCTGCATCCCGGCGAATCCACCGAGCTCTACGCACCTTGCGGCATGCTGGTTTCGGTATCCGGCGGCAACGTCGTGTTCGAAACCCCCGACGGCAAGGAGAAGGTCGCCATGGACCGCGCCGCATACAAATGGCGCAAGCTGCAGCAGACCGTGAAACTCACCAATGTCGGAGCCAACGTGTTTCACGGGGTGGATATCCGTATCAAGTAGCGACGCAACCCGCATGGACACAAGCCGGAATAACGTGTTCGCGCTGGCAGCCTACCTTGGCCTGCGCTTTGCGTTTGCCCATTTCATCAATGCTCACGGCGGCGATGCGGTGAGCCAAGCCTACCGCCGCGACTTCCGAGCCTCTGCGCGCGGGTCCGCGCCGCATTCGATGGTGTGCGTCTTCGCGCTGTGCGCGG
>JBGQGT010000063.1:0-9279 GCA_041497595.1 Gammaproteobacteria bacterium | reverse complement strand
TCATTTCCAGCACTTCGTGGATGTTCCGGCCCTTGTACTGGATCTCCAGCGTCTCGCGGTTGTAGCGGCGGCCGTGGCAGACGTCGCAGGGTACGTAGATGTCGGGGAGGAAATGCATCTCCACCTTGATGACCCCGTCGCCCTGGCAGGCCTCGCAGCGGCCGCCCTTGACGTTGAAGGAGAAGCGCCCGGCTCCGTAACCGCGCTCGCGCGCCAGCGGCACGCCGGCGAACAGGTCGCGGATCGGCGTGAACAGCCCGGTGTAAGTGGCGGGATTGGAACGCGGGGTGCGGCCGATCGGGCTCTGGTCGACGTTCACCACCTTGTCGAAGAAATCGATTCCCTGGATCTCGTCGAACGGCGCCGGTTCGGCGGCGCTGCCGTAGAGATGCTGCGCCACCGAGTGATAGAGCGTGTCGTTGATCAGGGTGGACTTGCCCGAGCCCGACACGCCGGTCACGCACACCAGCAGCCCGACCGGAAGATCGAGGTTCACGCCCTTGAGATTGTTGCCGCGCGCACCCAGCAGGCGCAGCGTGTTCTTGGCCTGCGGCTTGTGGCGCAGGCGCGGAATGGCGATCTGCCTCCTGCCGGACAGGTACTGGGCGGTTAGCGATCCGGTGTGCGCGATCATCGCCTGCGGCGTGCCTTCGGCGACGATATGGCCGCCGTGCTCGCCGGCCCCGGGGCCCATATCCACCACGTAATCCGCACTCATGATCGCTTCGAAGTCGTGCTCGACCACGATGACCGAGTTGCCCAGGTCGCGCAATTCCTTGAGGGTGGCGAGCAGCCGGTCGTTGTCGCGCTGGTGCAGACCGATCGACGGTTCGTCCAGCACGTACATGACGCCGGTAAGTCCGGAGCCGATCTGCGAGGCCAGCCTGATGCGTTGCGCTTCGCCGCCGGCGAGCGTGTCCGCGGAGCGGTCGAGCGTGAGGTAGTCGAGGCCGACGTTGACCAGGAATTGCAGCCGATTGGCGATCTCGCGCACGATTTTCTCGGCGATCGCCAGCCTGGAGCCCTCGAACTCGATCTCCTGGAAAAACTGCAGCGCCCGTTTCAGCGGCATGGCGCTCACCTCGTAGATCGGCTTGGCGGCAACGAAGACGTAGCGCGCTTCGCGGCGCAGCCGCGTGCCGTTGCACTCGGGGCAGGGCTGGCTGGCGAGGAACTTCGCCAGCTCCTCGCGCACCACGATCGAGTCCGTTTCGCGATAGCGCCGTTCCAGATTCGGCACGATGCCTTCGAACGGGTGCTCGCGCTGGTACTTGTTGCCGCGCTCGCCGACGTAGAGGAAGCGCACCTTGTCCCGCCCCGACCCGTACAGCACCAGGTCCTGGATGTTCTTCGGGAGCTGCTCGAACGGCGTGTCGGCATCGAAATCGTATTGTTCGCCGAGGCTGGCGAGCATCTGGAAATAAAACTGGTTGCGCCGGTCCCAGCCCTTGATGGCGCCGGCGGCGAGCGACAGGTGCGGAAAGGCCACCACCCTCTTCGTATCGAAGAAGGTGATGCTCCCCAGTCCGTCGCAGCGCGGACACGCCCCCATCGGATTGTTGAACGAGAACAGGCGCGGCTCGAGCTCGGGCAGCGAATAGCTGCAGATCGGGCAGGCGAAGCGCGCTGAAAACAGATGCTCCCTGCCGCTGTCCATCTCCACCGCCAGCGCGCGCCCGTCGGCGCAGCGTAGCGCAGTCTCGAACGATTCCGCCAGCCGCTGCTTCGCTTCGGGCCGGATCTTCAGGCGGTCCACCACGATTTCTATGGTGTGCTTGCGGGTCTTGGCGAGCTTGGGCACTGAGTCGATGTCGTGCACCTCGCCGTCCACGCGCAATCGCACGAAGCCCTGCGCGCGCAGGTCCTCGAACAGCTCCAGGTTTTCGCCTTTGCGGCCGACCAGCAGCGGCGCCAGGATCATCAGCCGCGTGTCTTCCGGCAGTTGCAGGACGTGATCCACCATCTGCGACACGCTCTGCGCCGACAGCGAGATGCCGTGGTCGGGGCAGTGCGGCTCGCCGACGCGCGCATACAGCAGCCGCAGGTAATCGTGGATCTCGGTGACGGTGCCTACGGTTGAGCGGGGGTTGTGGCTGGTGGCCTTCTGCTCGATCGCGATCGCCGGCGACAGGCCTTCGATCAGATCCACGTCCGGCTTTTCCATCAACTCCAGGAACTGCCTGGCATAAGCGGACAGCGACTCGACGTAACGGCGCTGACCCTCGGCGTAAAGGGTGTCGAAAGCGAGCGAGGACTTGCCGGACCCGGACAGCCCGGTGATCACGATCAGCCGGTTGCGCGGCAGGTCGAGATTGATGTTCTTGAGGTTGTGGGTGCGTGCGCCGCGGACGCGGATGTAGTCCATTCTCTGGAAGCGGAAAGGGTCAACCTGTTAATATACTGCACTTCAATTTCTTTTCCCAATCCGCGGTTTACTCCCTTTCGCAGAATGCCCTTCCCGGACCGGATGACGCCCCAGGAACTGCGCGCAAGTGTCGGCCTGGCCGGCATTTTCGGTTTGCGCATGCTGGGGATGTTCATCATTCTTCCGGTTTTCGCGCTGTACGCGGAGCGCCTTCCCGGCGGCCATGACCACGCGCTGGTCGGGCTCGCGCTCGGGGCCTATGGCCTGACCCAGGCCTGCCTGCAGGTGCCGTTCGGCTGGCTTTCCGACCGCTGGGGGCGCAAGCGCACCATCTATCTCGGGCTGGTGATCTTCGCGCTCGGCAGCTTCATGGCCGCTCTGGCGCAGGACATCACCATGGTGATCCTGGGCCGGGTGATACAGGGCGGAGGCGCGATTTCCGCAGCGGTAATCGCGCTCACCGCCGATCTTACCCGCGACGATCAGCGCACCAAGGCGATGGCGATCATCGGCATGACCATAGGCGCCACGTTCGCGCTTTCGATGGTGGCCGGTCCGGTGCTGGATCATGTGATGGGCGTGCCTGGAATTTTCGCGCTGACCGGTTGTCTGGCGCTGGCGGCGATCGTGGTGGTGCGCTTCGTCATTCCCGATCCGTCGCAGAGCCGTGCCGGCAGATCGCCTGCGGGAGCGGCGGTGCCGGTCGGCAGGGTGCTGCTGGATCAGCAGTTGCTGCGGCTCAACTACGGCATATTCGCGCTGCACGCGGTGCTGATGGCGCTGTTCGTGGTGGTGCCATTTTCATTGCGCGCGCACCTGCCCGCGGGCAGCCACTGGATGGTTTATCTGCCGGTCATGTGCGGCGCCATCGTGCTGATGCTGCCGCCGATGCTGGCGGCGGAGCGTAAGGGACTGCAGAAGCCGGTGTTCATCGGTGCGGTCGGCACACTCATCGCCGCGCTGCTCCTGCTCGCGCTCGGCAGTAACGGTCTGGCGGGATTGGCCGCCGGCTTGCTGGTTTTTTTCGCCGCGTTCAATCTGCTCGAGGCCACGCTGCCCTCGCTGATTTCGAAGCTCGCACCGGCCGGCACCAAAGGCACGGCGATCGGTGTCTACAGCAGCGTGCAATTCTTCGGCACATTCACGGGTGCCGCAGTGGGCGGCTGGCTGTCGCAGCATTACGGTGCGGAGGCGGTGTTCGGTTTCTGTGCCGCGCTGGCAGTGGTCTGGCTGCTGTTGGCGCTGGGCATGCGCGTGCCGGAAAGCCTGGCCACGCGCCGTTACCAGTTGCCGAAGATGGATTCGCAGGCGGTCCCGGGATTGACGCGGCGGCTCGCCGGACTGCCGGGTGTCCGCGAAGTGATGCTCTCGGGCGAGGGCGTGGCGTATCTCAAGGTGGACAGCCAGGGCTTCGACGAACAAAATGTCATCAAACTATTAGGCGGGGAGATCTGATATGGCTTCGGTAAACAAAGTGATCCTGATCGGCAACCTCGGGCGCGACCCCGAAGTGCGCTACATGCCCAGCGGCGACGCCGTGGCCAACATCAGCATTGCCACCACCGAGACGTGGAAGGACAAGAACGGCGAGAAGCAGGAAAAGACCGAGTGGCACCGCGTGGCGATGTTCGGCAAGACCGCCGAGATCGCCGGCGAATACCTGAAGAAGGGCTCGCAGGTCTATATCGAGGGCCGGCTGGAGACGCGCAAGTGGACCGACAAGGAAGGCCAGGAGCGCTACACCACGGAAATTCGCGCCGACCGCATGCAGATGCTGGGTTCGCGCTCCGGAGGTTCCGAGCGCATGGCGCCGCCGGAAGACGACGCGCCGCGAGCGGCGGCTGCACCGGCGAAGAAATCCGGCGGCGCAGCCAAGGGCAGCAGCCTGGAAGATCTCGAGGACGATATTCCCTTTTGATGTCCGGGGATTTTCGCGGCCGGCCGGCACCATCATCGATGTTTTCTGTCTTACCAAAGCGCGACGCGCGCCGGCTGGCGCGCATTCGCTGCTTCCGAACGTCTCGTAGAGGATAGTCATGGCACTGGCGCAAGTTTCGCTCGACGACAAGTACACGCTGCAGGAAGGCCGCGTTTTTCTCACCGGCACGCAGGCTCTGGTGCGCATGCCGATGATGCAGTATCTGCGCGACAAGGCCGCGGGCGCCAACACCGCATGTTATATCTCCGGCTATCGCGGCAGCCCGCTGGGCGGCTACGACCAGCAACTGTGGGCGGCCAAGAAGCAACTCCCCGAGCACAACATCGTGTTCCAGCCTGGCGTGAACGAGGACCTTGCCGCCACCGCGTGCTGGGGCACGCAGCAGGCGCATTTCGAGGGCGACAACAAGTACGACGGCGTGTTCGCGATCTGGTACGGCAAGGGCCCGGGCGTGGACCGCACCGGCGATGCCTTCCGCCACGGCAATCTGGCCGGATCGGCAGCGTTGGGCGGCGTGCTCTGCCTGATGGGCGATGACCACACCTGCGAATCTTCCACCACCGCGCACCAGAGCGAATTCGCGATGGTGGACGCGATGATCCCGATCCTGAACCCCGCCGGCGTGCAGGAAGTGCTCGACTACGGACTGTACGGCTGGGCGCTGTCGCGCTTCTCCGGCTGCTGGGTGGGGCTCAAGTGCATGAAAGACACGATCGACGCCAGCGCCTCGGTCGACGTCAGCCCGGCGCGCGTGAGCATCGTGATCCCGACCGACTTCCAGGTGCCCGCGGGCGGGCTGAACATCCGCTGGCCGGACACGCCGCTGGAGCAGGAAGCGCGCTTGCATACCTGGAAGCTCGAGGCCGCCAAGGCGTTTGCGCGGGCCAACAGGCTGGACCAGGTCGTGGTGGATTCGCCGGACGCGAAACTTGGGCTGGCCACCTGCGGCAAGTCCTACATGGACGTGCGGCAGGCGCTTGCCTATCTCGGCATCGACGACGCGGAAGCCGCGCGCCTGGGCCTGCGCATCTACAAGGTCGGCATGACCTGGCCGCTCGAGCCCAGCGGCGCGGTGAAGTTCGCCGAAGGGCTGCAGAAGATCATCGTCGTGGAAGAAAAGCGCGCGCTGATCGAAACCCAGTTGAAGGAGACGCTGTACGGCAAGCCGGGCGCGCCGGAAGTGATCGGCAAGCGCGATGAGCTCGGCAAGATCCTGTTCCAGTCCAACGCCGCGCTCGATCCCAACGAGATTGCGATCGCCATCGGCCGCCGCATCCTCGAGCGCGTGAACGATGCGCAGCTCGCGGCGCGCGTGGCGGAGCAGGAGCAGCTGGCAGCGCGCGTAGCGGAGAAACCGGCGATGGATCGCACGCCTTACTTCTGTTCCGGCTGTCCGCACAACACCGGCACCCGCGTGCCCGAGGGTTCGCGAGCGCTCGCCGGCATCGGTTGCCACTTCATGGCGCAGTGGATGGACCGCAACACCGCCGGGTTCACGCAGATGGGCGGCGAAGGTGCGAGCTGGATCGGCGAGGCGCCATTCGTGAAAACGCCGCACGTGTTCCAGAACATCGGCGACGGCACCTATTACCACTCGGGGCTGCTGGCGGTGCGCGCAGCGGCGGCTTCGGGCGTCAACGTCACTTACAAGATCCTCTACAACGACGCGGTGGCGATGACCGGCGGCCAGCCCGTCGACGGCCCGCTCACGGTGCCGCAGATCACGCTGCAGGTGTATTCCGAGGGCGCGAAGAAGATCGCGGTGGTCACCGACGAGCCGGAGAAGTACGCCTCGACCGTCGAGTGGGCGCCGGGCGTGACGATCCATCATCGCGACGACTACGACCAGGTGCAACGCGAATTCCGCGGGATTGCGGGCCTGTCGGTGATCATCTACGACCAGACCTGCGCGGCGGAAAAGCGCCGCCGGCGCAAGCGCAACCAGTACCCGGATCCGGCCAAGCGCGCGTTCATCAACGATCTGGTGTGCGAGGGCTGCGGCGACTGCGGCGTGAAATCCAACTGCGTGTCGGTGCTGCCGCTGGAGACCGAGTTCGGCCGCAAGCGCACGATCGACCAGTCGTCATGCAACAAGGACTATTCCTGCGTCAACGGCTTCTGCCCGAGCTTCGTCACCGTCCACGGCGGCGGCGTGCACAAGGGCAAGAGCGCCCCCGCCGGGCAAAACGCCGACACTTTGTTCCCCGCTGTTCCCGAACCGCGTCTGCCGTCGCTGGATCAGCCTTACGGCATCATGGTGACCGGCGTCGGCGGTACCGGGGTGGTGACCATCGGCGCGATCGTCGGCATGGCGGCGCACCTGGAAGGCAAGGGTTTCGGCGGGCTGGACATGGCCGGCCTCGCCCAGAAGGGCGGCTCGGTGTGGAGCCACCTGCAGATCGCGGCCGATCCGGCCGACATCAAGACCGTGCGCCTCGGCTCCGGCGGTGCCAGGCTGGTGCTCGGTTGCGACCTGGTGGTGTCCGCCAGCCAGAAGACCCTGGATACCGCGCGCACGGGCACGCGCGTGGTGGCGAACACCCACCAGCAGATGACCGGCGATTTCACCCGCAACGCCAACATGCAGTTCCCGGCGCAGTCGCTCAAGCGCACCATCATCAAGGGCGTCGGCGAGGGCAACGCGGAGTTCGTGGACGCGACACGCATCGCCACCGCGCTGATGGGCGACTCGATCGCCACCAACATGTTCATGCTCGGCTACGCTTTCCAGAAGGGCCTGGTGCCGGTCTCGAGCGCCGCGATCAACAAGGCGATCGAATTGAACGGTGTCGCGGTGAAAATGAACCAGGCGGCTTTCCTGTGGGGACGGCGTGCCGCGGCGGACCTGGCCGCGGTCGAGAGGCTGGTCACGTCCAAGCCGGAAACGGCTGCAACCACGTCGATGTCGCAGACATTGGAGGAAATGATTGCGCGGCGAGTCGAATTCCTGACCGGTTACCAGAACGCTGCGTACGCGGACCGGTATCGTTCCCTGGTCGAGCGCGTTAAGCAGGCCGAGACCGCAAAGGCGAAGGGTCTCACCGGGCTCGCCGAGGCGGTGGCGCGCTATTACTTCAAGGTGCTGGCGTACAAGGACGAATACGAAGTCGCGCGCCTGTATGCCGATCCGGCGTTCATGGAAAAAATCAAGTCGCAGTTCGAAGGCGACTACAAGCTGCACTTCCACCTGGCGCCGCCGCTGTTCTCGAAACGCGATCCGGTGACCCGCGAGTTGCGCAAGTCCGAGTACGGCACCTGGGTGTTTACGGCATTCAAGGTACTCGCGAAATTGCGCGGACTGCGCGGCACTGCGCTGGACATTTTCGGCTACACCCCCGAGCGCAGGATGGAGAGGCGGCTGATCGGCGAATACGAAGCCGTGATCGGGGAAATCATCGGCAAGCTGGGACCGGACAACCATGCGCTGGCGGTGAAGATCGCCTTCATCCCCGAGGAAATCCGCGGTTACGGCCACATCAAGGAACGTAATTTCAAGGCAGCCAAGCTGAAGGAAGCGGACCTGTTGCTGGCGTTGCGTTCGCCCGAGAGCGTGCGCTCGGCGGCGTAACACCACCTCACCCCGGCCCTCTCCCCCGCAAGCGGCGGAGAGGGTGAAAGGGCGGAAGCGGGCGACCATGCGGTCGCCTGTTTTGTTATGGTTGGCACCCTCTACGCAATCGAGAATGCGGGGGTCGCTCCCTCTCCGCCTGACCACCAAAAGGATTTACGGAACTCTCGACATGTACCGAGTGCACGGTCCTTTTGGTGGTCAGGGGTAGAGGGCCGGGGTGAGGTGGTGATCATCTTCCTGTAACAATGTTTCGCTAGGCTTGGCCCCACGCACGCAATCACTGCGAAAGGCCGAAGCTGAAACCCATCGATCTCGGATTCGCCGGCGACACCATCCAGGCCGCGCCGCTGCGCATCGGACCCGACTGGTTTCCTGCCATTGCGCAAACCAGGGGCGTCTCCAAGGAGACGCCGAGAGTGCGCTCGATCTTCCTTTCCGACATTCACCTCGGCACACGCGCCTGCGAAGCCGAGCGTCTGCTGTCTTTCCTGCGCAATTACGAGTCCGAGTACCTCTATCTGGTCGGCGACATCGTCGACTTCTGGGCGATGAGCCGCGGCATCTACTGGTCGCAGCAGCAGAACACGGTGGTGCAGAAGGTGCTCAAGCGCGCCCGCCAGGGCACCAGGGTGATCTTCGTGCCGGGCAATCACGACGAAGCGCTGCGCGAGTACGTCGGCACTTCGTTCGGCGACATCCGGCTGGTGCCGGAGCACGTGCACGTCGCTGCCGACGGCCGGCGCTACGCCGTCCTGCACGGCGACGAATTCGACCAGGTCACGCGCTACCACCGCTGGGTGGCAATTCTCGGCGACGTGGCTTACAACCTGATGGTGCGCCTGAACGTATGGTTGTCGCTGGCGCCGCGCACCCTGGGGATTTCCGGCTACTGGTCGCTGGCGGGTTACGCCAAGCGCAAGGTCAAGGGCGCGGTGAGTTTCATCTACGACTTCGAGGACTCGGTGATGCGCGCGGTGCGCGACCGCGGACTGGACGGGGTGATCTGCGGCCACATCCACAGCGCCGCGATCAAGGACATCGATGGCCTGACCTACATCAACTGCGGCGACTGGGTGGACAGCTGCACGGGTATCGTCGAGCACCACGACGGCCGCATGGAACTCGTTTACTGGATCGCCGAGCCGCTGCAAGCCGCCGACTCGCACGCCGATCTGACGCTCGAAGCGGTCAACGCTGACTAGATTTCCAGCCGATGCGCGCGAGCCACGAGGTCGTCTATCTCTGGATCCTGCGATGCTAAAGTCGGTGGGCAGCTCTACCGCTGCCTGTGCCTTTGCCATAAGCGCTGGCGCTTGCGACCCTCGGACACGGCGAAGCGCTGCGCAATTGACACCCGGCCTGGGATCAAACCGCAAAGACTCTCAGCGGGGGGTCGCCCGCGCC